>JANNFJ010000175.1:0-8463 GCA_031379725.1 Calothrix sp. OTE_75_metabat_31 | reverse complement strand
TAAAAATTTTGCTTTGCTACCTACCGAATCAATAACCGCAAACCTATAAATGCGAACCATCGAAAAATCAATTGGCAAATATTAAATAATTATTCTGATGATGAGTATTAATCGCCGAAAATTTATTGCCTCTTTTGGGATAACAGCTATCTCCACCTATTTACCAGCATTAGCAACCCAACGCAAAGTACTTCCACAAACCATTATCAAACCGCCAAGATTGCGAATTGGTGATACAGTCGGATTGGTTGCCCCAGCAGGTATTGTCGAACCCAAAGATATAGAATCAGCGAAACGAACTCTAGAGGTATTAGGGTTAGAGGTCAAACTAGGGAGACATATATTAAAACGCTACGGATATTTAGCAGGGAAGGATAGCGATCGCGCTTTCGATATTAACACTATGTTTGCTGATAAATCCGTCAAAGCCATCATTGCCATGCGTGGTGGTTGGGGTTGCAACCGGATTTTACCGCTACTCAACTACACCAATATCCGGCAGAATCCGAAAATCATCATTGGTTATAGCGATATAACCTCGTTGTTACTAGCAATCGATGCTCGCAGTCGCATTGTCACTTTTCACGGGCCTGTCGCTACCTCAACTTGGAATGAATTTACTGTAGGTTATCTTAAGCGGGTTCTTTTTGGTGCTGAAGCTGTGACAATGCAAAATCCGTACATAGAAGCAACACAAGTTAAGACTATAACGCCAGGTAAAGCAAGAGGCAAACTGGTCGGTGGTAATTTGTCGGTGTTATGTGGCATGTTGGGTTCCCCCTATTTACCTGGGTGGAACCGTCGGATTTTGTTTGTGGAAGATATCGGTGAGGATGTTTACCGTATCGATAGAATGCTGATTCAACTCAAAAATGCTGGTGTACTCAACCAAATATCTGGATTTATTTTCGGACAATGTACTAATTGTCAGCCTGGAGATGAACCAACGTTTACCTTGATGCAAATTTTAAAAGACCACATTCAACATGCCGGAATTCCCGCTTGGTATGGGTCGATGATTGGTCACATTAAAGATAAATTTACTATGCCTTTAGGCGTAGATGTAGAAATCGATGCAAATCTTGGGACGATTAAAATGTTGGAACCAGGGGTAAGCTAATGGTTTATTTCATTCATTTTAACCTTTGCGTGAGGGTCAGAATCCGGGTTTCGTAAAAATTACCCGGATTCTTTGCACCTCTGAGATTTCCCAATTTTGATAAAAATCGGGAAACTAAATTTAATATTTCTTAATAGAATCCATTGCATTATTATTATATATTTTGGTTGGAAATTATAGCAACTAATTCTGAAATATATGCTCAATTATCCATTTCATATTAGTAAGATTTTACCCGAAGATTCTAATTTACCGCTTCCAAATATTCATACATATTTAGTTGCTAGTACTGCTCCAATCAATGTTGAGACAGATGACAATCAATTTTGTATAAGTCCAGGCTCAGAAACTAACGATGCTTCCGATTCAACAAAATTGATGATTGAAGAAATCGCCAAATTTTTAATAAAAAATAACACTAAAGCCGAGGTAGTAATCCACATTCACGGATATAATACAAACAAAGGAGACTTTGAGAACTGGACTAAAGAAATCTATCGGTATATCACGCATGATAGCTTTATAAATAAGAAAGAAATTATATTTATTGGCTATCGCTGGCCTTCCGAACATTTAGCTTTTAGAATGGATAATAGTTCGGAATCAATATTTAAGAAGTTTAATGATGCCATTACAAGTCTACCAGTTTTATTCCGAACAATCTGGGATTATTCGACTCGAGGGTTAATATTTAGTTTTGGCTTACTTTTGCTTCTGGCAATCCCAACAATTACAAATAATAATTTGTTATCGGATTACTCAAATTTAGTATCATTTATTGAATTTATCGCTACATTCTTAACATTTTTGTTTGGTTTTGTTTGTTGTACAGTTTTTTTACGAGCAACAGTTTACTTTCGAGATAATTACCGTGCAATTAACTATGGTATACCCGATTTAGTCGAACTGATTCGGCAGATAGATAACGCAGTCGTTGAAAAGTCACCTGGAGACAATCGGGATGCTAGAAAACAATACTTATCTAGAAGTAATCCTCGAAAAATTAAGCTGTCTTTTATCGGTCACAGTATGGGTGCATTTGTAACAACAAATGTGATTCGCATTCTCTCAGATGTATTTGATGAAAAATCGATTGAAACATTAGATGATAAGGGTAACCAAAAGCAACCATCACCAGAAATCGGTAATGTTTTTGCATTAGGTCGTTTAGTTTTAGCTTCACCCGATATTCCAATTGAGACTATTATGCCCGAACGAGCTAATTTTTTACGTTCTTCACTGCGTCGTTTTGAAGAATCTTATCTTTTTAGCAACCAGGGGGATATTGTGTTGCGAGTTGCATCTACAGCTGCCAACTACCTAAGTTTTCCTGCCAAGACTTATGACCGAGGTTTTAGATTGGGAAATGTTGTAGTTGATGATTATGCAAATACAATTATTAGTAAATCTCAATCAAAAGAAATAACTTTTGGTGTTGTGAATCAAGTTGAGAATGGTGATATCAATGTAAATGTAAACAGTGTCATGAAGCATATTTGTATAGTTTCTGATAATCGGCAAAAACCGATAGGAGAACTATGCGCGGATAACAGTAAAGTTAATCAAGACAAATCAATCGCTTTATTACCAATCGCGGCATTATTTACCTACTTTGATTGTACCGATTATAAAGATATCAACGATAATAAAAATCGAATTAACCACGAAAATAAAATTGAGGGGATTTTAACAAGAGCATTGAATAAAGAAACTTTATCTTTTATGGATTGCGTGTACCTGATATACGATTATTTATTTGCTGGTATAGATGTACATGGAGGATATTTTCAGGGAACTTTTGGGAAAAAGATGATTTATGGATTAGCATTTTTAGGATTCAAAGACTTTTTGAATTCTTTGGAAGACGAAGCCGACTACCAAAAACTTATCGAAGCAATCGATTCCGAACAACAACCGATGGTTAAACTATCCCAGGTGTTTTCC
This sequence comes from Calothrix sp. OTE_75_metabat_31, assembly GCA_031379725.1. Lineage (GTDB taxonomy): Bacteria > Cyanobacteriota > Cyanobacteriia > Cyanobacteriales > Nostocaceae > JANNFJ01. Next base: position 5,399 of record JANNFJ010000175.1, on the reverse strand, counting down.
CAAAAATGTAAAAATTTAGGGATTCGAGTTTTCCTTGCACCTGAACGGTATCAAGTCGATGTACTTGGACAGCAGCGCGATCGCACTGGTTATTAAACGTAAATTTTAGTTATGAGACTTTATCTTGTAATACCAATTCTTTATGAGTAAGAGAGGGGCAAGGGAAAAAACTATATTGTGTAATAGCCGGAAGTGCTGTATCTTAAGCTCCCATACCTGAATATCGTTTCAAACCCGCACGCCATAATATTCGATTCAACCCCAAAAACAAAAGCGTCCAACCCAAAGTCATGGAAAATCCCCTACCAATATCGGTTGGTAAACCGACCAAAAGACTAACGGGAAAATCAATTAAATAAGGAAATGGCGTACACAATACTGCAGCACGTACAGCTTCGGGAAATACCTCCAACGGTGCAATTAATCCCGATAAAAATAAATAAAACAAATACCAAAAACTCTCAATTGCGCTTGCCCGTTCTGTCCAAAATGCGAACATAGCAAAAGTATATTGAATTACAAACCGCAATATAAACGACATCAATATGGACAGCGTAAATAGGAGAATCTGTGACAAGCTAGGTATCCAGAATGCTTGGGGATATAGTACAAAAAATAATACCAGTAGAAACATCGCAAACGGCATCCGTGCAACACGTTCTGACATATGCGAAGTAACGTGATGCCAAACTGGGTCTAAAGGTTGCAACAAGCGAGGCGAAAGTTTCCCTTCCACGACTTCGCGCTCAAACTCCCAAACTACCCAAACAACTGTAAACTGTCTAACTAGAAATACTGCAATAAAATAGCGGGCAAAATCGACAGATGATAATCCAAATTGTCCATTTTGTGATGCTTTTATCCACACTCCCATCAAAATGATTGGTAGCGAACCTGACAATACCCATAATATCAATTCAGCGCGATACTCAACCATGTAGGCATAGTATACAACTAAGAGCGTTTTTGCTTTATTCCAAATCGAATTCATAAATAAGGGGAAGAAGGGGGAAAAGAGATATTATTTATAACTACGTAACTCTAAATTTCTAATTCTAGCCCTGTCAAGGTGACTATAAAAATCTCTTTTATTCCTCTGTGTCTCTGTGGTAAATAATTTATTTTTTACCACACAGACGCAGAGGGCACAGAGTAAAGAGTTTAGGGAGGAATTATTTCTTAAAGCATCTTGACTCACTAAGAGGCTTGCTATTCCTTACACGAGAATATTTTTAAACAACACCAGCTTGAAATACTCTGCCAATTACTTCTTCAATCGGTGGCTCGGTTACGGTTAAATCTAACACCTCTAAATCGGATAAAAGCCGCGATACTGTACGTGTTAATAATTCTTGCTGGACAATAAAACATGCCGAACGTCCTTCCACATGTTTAACGTCACCGTAAAACTTCAGCTTCTCTTTCGAGACGGTGTGAGCTAATTCGATATGGACTTCACGGTAAGGTGCAAAGCGTTCTAACAACCCATCCAAGCTACCATCGTACATCAAAGTACCTTGGTGAATCATTAATACTCGTTCGCATAACGCGGTAATATCTGCCATGTAATGACTAGTTAATAATATGGTGGCTTGATAGCGCTTGTTATACTCGCGCAAAAATTCCCGCACTGCCACTTGTGCATTTACATCCAACCCTAAAGTTGGTTCGTCGAGGAATAATACTTGGGGACGGTGCAGGAGTGCTGCGAGTAACTCCGCTTTCATCCGTTCCCCTAACGAAAGTTTTCGCACGGGTTGGGTTAACTTTCCGGACATCGAAAGCATCTCGGTTAGTTCACCGATCCGACTCCAAAATTCATGGTCAGGAATCGAATAAACCGCAGCGTTAATTTTTAGCGAATCGATTGCGGGTAAGTCCCAGATGAGTTGCTGCTTTTGCCCCATTACGAGCGTGATTTTTTGTAAAAAATCTTCTTGACGTTTAAAGGGTATGTGTCCGGCAACTCGTACATGTCCGTTAGTAGGATGAATCAACCCCGTAAGCATTTTGAGTGTGGTAGTTTTCCCCGCACCATTTGGCCCTAAAAATCCAACGACTTCACCAGGGGCAATTTCAAACGAAACATCCTGAACTGCTCGAATTGAACGGTAAGTGCGTTTGAAAAAATGCGCTAGAGCATTCTTGAAACCTGGTTCTTTGACTGCGACAGGATAGGATTTGCTCAGATTTTGAGCAATGATTATAGACATATGTATTTGCGGCAGCGGTAATGCACAAACAAAAGGGGGATTACTGAAAATCCTAATATATTATCTGCAATTATTGATACAACCAGCTAAATATCTTTTCATTTATCAATGTTCTCTATCAATTTATTTAGCTTTTAGAGGGATTTTATCTAACCTAAGTAAGATGACACCGCTAAAAATATAAAATTATTCATGCGATTTAGATGCTTCCGTCCGTAGGATAGGCATCCTGCCTGTCCTATAAGAAAGTCAATTATGGCTCAACTCCTTCATCAATCCAAACATCGATACCTGCTTTGACTTGTGCCTCAGTGGTGGCAGACCACTCTTTTTCATTAATAGTGGTCTGAAATACGGCTCTTTTACCGTGACCAACTTTTTCGATCGCATGTCCGCGATACACATTATTTTTAGACTTAATCATTTTTTTATCTCACTTTTATCAGCTATTCTAACAAAAATACTTTTCTTTCTTTTACTACATAATATTTCAAAACGCCCATGCTGCTTGAAAAAAGTCTCGCTCGCACAACATAGCATAGCGATAAGTTGAACGTAGTAACGCACTATCACTGGCATAACGCTCAACCAAACCCTCTAATGTTTGTGCCAGGGGAGTAAAATCCGGACTGCTATAAGTCCGAATCCAGTCTCCATACTGGTGGTTAGGGATACCATTACGAGCCAACTGTTCGCCTAAAAAAGCATATAAACGCATACAAGGGGACATTGCCGCAGCAGTTAAACCGACATCCCCACTCCAAGCAGTCAAGAGCAAAAAGTCAGTATAGCGACGGGTAGCTGCCCCTGGTTCTACAGAGCGCAAATCAATTCCCCACTGGGTAGCATAGTTTTTATGTAACTGCAGTTCTTCTAACACCCCACCAGCAAGGTTATAAAACATTGTAAATCCTGCGAAGTCTGGGGCTTTAGCTGCTGCGATACTATAAGCACGAGCAAAAGCTTCCAAGAAGAAAGCATCTTGCCCTACGTAGTAAATAAATTTCGGCTGCTCAAGAGTGCCATCACCGATACCTTGAACAAAAGGATGCTCTAAACAAGCTTGCGCTAAATCTTGATTGGCTTCCCATAGTTGGTGAGAAATAGTCATCATCTCCATTGCTTGATTTAGCTTCTATGCTTTCCCCATAAGTTGTCGAGTTAAACTAATAGATATTTCAAAGAGCAAATATTACCCATGACGGCTGCGAAAGAACCCGAAGTAACTACACTGGGCACTGTACAAGATGATGCCGAAAGTATTATTATTCCACCATGTGACCTAGAAAGCGACGAACCAGAGTTGGAAAGCAAGTTGAAGCTGCACAAGAACAAGTTGAAACTGCACAACAGCAAGCTCAAGTCGAACGACAACAAAAGGAACTAGCGCAGCAACAGGTGGAGGAATTGTTGGCAAGATTAAAAAATTTAGGTGTTGACCCAGAAATTTAATTTTTCATAAATTCCTCAGCGCAACAACTGCGTTTTGCCCACCAAAACCAAAGCTGAAGCACATCATCTGGCGAATTTCAGCTTTACGCGCTTCTGTAACAAAGTTTAAATCGAACTCTGGCTGACTTAATCCAACAGAAGTTGGTAACATTTTTTGCCGCAATGCAAGTAACGAAAACGCCACACTCAATGCTCCTGAAGCACCAATTGTATGCCCTGTAGCACCTTTACTTGAAATTACGGGTATATCGTTGGCAAACAATCTTTGTATTAATAAACTCTCAAATTTATCATTTAGGTAAGTACCAGTACCGTGAGCGTGAACGCAATCAATGTCAGTAAATTTTAACTTGCTCCGCTCCAGACATTGTTTAATTGCGACTTCGGCGCTTTTTCCTTCGCTTTCGGAAGAATTTGGGTGGTATGCGTCCGCTGTCAGACCAAAGCCCAAAATTTCACCATAAATCTTTGCTTTTCTCGAAATTGCTAATTCCTTTGATTCTAAAACGAATACAGCCCCACCTTCGCCTAAAACTAAACCTTCGCGGTTTTTATCAAATGGATACGCACCAGTTTTTGCCAAAGCCCCCATTTGTTGAAACCCAGTTATCGTTAATGGTGTAATTGGAGCCTCTATTGCACCCGCAATTACACGATGACATTGCCCGGTTTCAATTAAAAAAGCTGCTTGGAAAAGTGCCCAAATTCCCGTTGCACAAGCTGCCATCGGCGTTAGTACAATCCCTGTTGCGCCAATTTGTTGAGCAGTTGCGATCGCATTCATATGCGGCAAAGTCTGTATGAATGGAATTAGGTAGGGGCGGGGTTCCCCCGCCCTTCCATTCGGTAGCGAAGAATTTCTTTCTTCGCCATACATCTGTTGCAGCATTACTTCCCATTCTGACTGAAAACTGCGACTCGAACCAATTACGACACCGCAATCAGGCAAAGGGGCAACTAACCCAGCATCTTCTAAGGCAAAAGCAACAACCAGCCGAGTTAGTTCTTTTAACTGCGCTGGTCGTTTGCTGATCATTGCTAAAGGACGCGGTTCGAGTTCTGGAAACGGTTGATGCAAATCAATCCCAGATTTACCTGCAATTAAATTTTTCCAACTAACCTCTAAGTTTTCACCTATCGCAGAAATTAAACCGATACCAGTGATAACAACCATTTGGGGAGTGGGAAGTGGGAAATAGGGATTAGTAGAGGTATTAGGATTTCTAGAGAAAACATAATTTTATTACCAGTTGCAGCCCCTATTCTCTACTCAGTAAGGGGCTGGGGAACCCCACCCCTACCTACTTCCCTCCATTCTTGAGGTTTTCAGCACCTTGAGTCACTTTCGCTGAATCAATGCGATCGCCTTGCTGGATTTTATCTACAACGCTCATTCCATCGGTAACATTACCAAACACAGCGTAATCACCATCCAAAAAGTCTTGATTGGCCAAAGTAAAGTAAAACTGAGATGAAGCCGAATTTGGCTGTTGCGATCGTGCCATTGCGATCGCGCCGAGTTTGTGTGTCAACTCTGGTGGTTGATTAACACCAGCTTCCTTTAAGGTTTTGCTGTAAATAGGTGCATCAGCACCCTTTGGCTTAATTTCTAAGGGTATATATCTAGCATTACCAGTTGCGGGGTCAATAAAACCACCTGTACCTAATCGATTTGCTGGGTATTTTGGGTCTTTTCCTTGGGGGTCGCCACCTTGAGCAACAAATGGCTGGGGC
>JANNFJ010000865.1:0-5287 GCA_031379725.1 Calothrix sp. OTE_75_metabat_31 | reverse complement strand
GATTTCTTCGGCACGCTCTCGCTGATTCCGTTGCCCTCGAACAAGGAGCTGGCGAAACAGACTTCGTTCGCCCTGGCCAACATGCGTTATCCCAAACTGGCCGAGGCCAAACTGCCCCCGCGCGCCGGTCAGCCGCCCCGGCCTGTGCCGGAGCGCGTCGGTGAGCCCAGCGTGTTCAAGCACGTGATCTACGTGATCAAGGAAAACCGCACCTATGATCAGATCCTGGGGGACATGCCGGAGGGGAGCGGCCACACCAACCTCTGCATCTTCGGCGAGAAATACACGCCCAACCAGCACCAGTTGGCCCGCGAGTTCGTGCTCCTCGACAACACCTACTGCTCCGGCACGCAGAGCGCGGACGGCCATCAGTGGGTGGACAGCTCCATCGCCAACGCCTACATGGAACGCCAGGTCAGCTCGGACTTTCCGCGCAGCTACCCCAACGGCAAGACCCGCGATGATCCCGACGCGTTGGCCTGGGCCTCCTCCGGTTTCATCTGGGACCATGTGCTCTGGTCAATGCCACAGAATCAACCAGTTGAATCAAACCAGTTAAGCAGCGATTAAACTGTTTTTCGGTAAGAATTGAGTCTTCCAAAGGAAATTCAATTATCGCACGAATCTCCCCATCCGATGGGTCGTATTCCCATTGCAGCATTTTCGTCTCCCAGGAAATCGAAAGCATCGTTTGGAGAATTGCGGATTTGTGCGGGTGTTCTTGGATTCCCGAAAGAACTTGCGGTGCAAATAACCGAAAAAATCTTCCCTCTTCGTCGAGTTGGACAACGATGAGAAAATCTTCGATATTATCGGCTTCAACCCTAGTAATTATACGCTCCTCTTCACCATCAATACTATATTCCCAACCCAGATTGTCCAAGTACTTGCCAATTTGTTGCAGGTTTGCTGCCATAAAAGCGTCATTAATAAACGGCGGCGCGGCTCTTACCAGACTCAGTTTAACCTGTTTGCGGGTTGCTTTATAGAGCAAGATTGGATCATTTTTGATGTTATTTGCAAAAAAATACAGTTTGTATATATTTTGCCCCTGAATAATTTTCCACATGTCACGCTTATTACTTAAAATAGAATAAATTCAGAATTAGTATAAAAATTAATAAATTATGTCAGAATATTTAACAATTACAAGCCAAATAATCGCCCATGCAAATACTGTTGAGAATAGTTTACCAATCAGGAATGATAGTTGTCGTTCAAAATTCTTTTTTCATCCTGATATAACATCTAAGGTTTGCCTATTTTTTCATGGTTTTACTGCTGCACCTTACCAGTTTGAACCGCTAGCAGAGGTATTATTCAAAGCTGGCTATAATGTCTTAATTCCTTTACTACCTGGTCATGGAGTTGCTGGAGATTGGGATAGGGAAAATCCACCACCTTTACCGAATGAAAGAGAAGTTTATGAAAAATTTGCGCTTTCCTGGTTAGAAGTAACAAAGAAGTTAGGAAATCAGGTAATCGTTGGTGGTTTATCCGGTGGTGCGACTTTAGCTGCATGGTTAGCGATAGAACGTCGTCAGGAAATCGAGAAGGTTTTATTGTTTGCTTGCTATTTGAGTTCAAACAAATTTATTCTCGATTTATTTGTTAAGGTTTTACCTGTTTACTTTAAGTGGCAAAATAAAGATGACCGAGAACCGATTGGTTATCCAGGTTTTCGCATTCCAGAATTACGAGTATTTTTAGATATGGGTAAAGAGATTTTAGACCGGGTACAAAATGAAGATACTGCACCCATGTTTTTGATTTATAGTGAGAGCGATGAGGGAGTTGACCAGAATGAATTGAAGTTCTTATTTAAAGCCACAGTCCGACAAGAACCGAAGTGTTGGCAATATATTTTCGATAAAATTTTTGAAATTCCCCACACAATGATGACCACCCAAGAAGGGAATCAATATGAGAATTTGCTGGTTGCGATCGCGCAAGCTTATGTAGACAGTGATATCACTTGGGATGAGTTACGCGAAATCGGTTATGAAATACTGCAAGGTAATAGTTTTAATACGGCTGTCGATAGTTTAAATTTAACCGGAAAGGTTTCGCAAAATGTGGCAATTTTACTGACAGCGATGGAAAATAAAATAATTATTGATGGTTAATAGTAAGTTAAATATCCTTGAATTTGCATACATTAATTTAATCAAATCGTCGTAGGATAGGCATCCTGCCTGTCCGGACTGTGCTTTCTTAAGTAGGTCGTAAGAAAAAGCTAAACTATATCCGCAGCGAACGGAACCAAGCGGAACATTCTATTACATAGTTACATTTATTTTTACCAACCTACTTAAAAGCGTAACCGCTTAAAAGGTAATTGAATATAATTGGCACTGCGAGGAACTACGTAAACACAATAGTTCTGTCCCGAAGCTTTGGCTAATTCTAAAATTTCCTGTGAGTTCTCGCTATGAGCAATTAAACCATTCGTATTATAAGCAACATATTAATTTTTATATAAATCTAGTAATATTTGGCGGTTGTGGTTCAACCACTTGAGCATCTCACGGCTTTCATGTTGAGAAGGTGTTGTATTCATAATAATTTGTTATTGAATTGACATAGCTGTTAAACATAAATTCCGCACCTTGACTACTTTAAGGATACAGAGATGTCATGTTAATAGGGGTAGACCCCTCTGTTGAGCAATCCCGTGTAGGGGCACGATACATCGTGCCCTTATAATACTGTGGCATATCGAAAAATCGTCGTGTAAGAGATAATATCCCAGCTAACACATCCACAGGAGTTGTTGGGGATCTGAGTACGATCAATTCTGACTACTGATATCGGATTGCTATGTTATTGCTCGTAATGATATTTACAAGACACAATAGTCAAAAAATCTTCTTCCACCTGATAAATTAATCTATGTTCATCGCTAATACGCCTTGACCAGTAACCTTGTAATTCATATTTTAATGGCTCCGGTTTGCCTATTCCTGAAAAAGGTTCTCTTTGTATATCTCTAATAAGTTCCAATATTTTTTTGAAAACTTTTTTATCTTCTGTTGCCCACAGTCCTAGTTGTTCAAAAGCTTCTGGCTCAAATGTGACCTTTCTCATACTCATCTAGATCGACATAAATAAGGTTTCCTTGCCGTACATTTTCTATAGCTTTGAGTAAATGTTTTTTGTTAGCTTCTGATTTAAGCAGATAAGTAGTTTCATCTTCTTCAGTTGGTGGCTCAACTATTACTATAACTTCTACTACTGTTCCTTCTGGTAATTTGGTTGTAAGCAATTCAATTTTACCATCCTTGCCGACAATCGCCTTTTGTTTAATCTCACTTATCATATTTATTATTTACTCCCAACTTTGAAAAAAAGAGCTTCAGCTACCCTATTGTAACTCGATTTGAGTGATATCATTTTTAGGCGATACCACAAAGTGGCTGCGAAAGGCATATTTTTAGCAGACTCTGCATCCCATATCCTTGGAATAAAACCAAGTATACAATGGAAAAAGAAGCTTTTTTACCATTCTGGACGCTTCAAGGCATATACCTTAAAAAATTATGAAGACTCAGGTTTTAAACATTCAGCTAAATTCTGAAGCAAACTCCTTAAAGGTTTGTATGTCAATTGGCGATAAACAAGATCAGTTTATATTTTTAAGACAGTTTGACCAGATAGCAAATCGTCAATTACAAATCATAAATTATGACAATAATTTTGGAGAAACTTTTAAATTCAACCAACACATTATTGACGAGGTAATAAGCCTTATCCGCAAGTTTTTTAAAGGAGATAAGCTTAACCTACCTCAAGATATTGGTGATTTTGGTACTAAAGACGAAGCATTAGTATTACAAAAGTCTTTCAATCAGCTATTATCAACTGACATTAAAAGCATTAAACCAGTTGTCCTCAAGCACTAAACAACTGTTAGGAGATGCTATATCTGAAAGAGAAACACGCGCGCGGAGAAAATGTAACAGCAGCACAAGAAAATGCTCACGATTATCTGGCTTCGTTTTATACCCGACAGGGGATTGTAAATCCCTGTCTAATAGGAAAAATCCATTAAAATGGATTGATAGTTCGTGTAATATGTCTATGTATTTATTTTATCGATACCCGTAATTCACGTATTTTAGCTAACATTTAACTTAAACCGAATATTTACAATAACTCAGCCTACTGCAACCCTAAATTTTAAACCACGTTCAACAGCTACTTTCAAAGCTCTTGCTTTACGCACTGAATCATGTCGGTAAACCTGCATTAATTCATCCAATTTTTTAACTTCTACTTCGTTTAGTTCTCCCTCTTGGTTACGCGCTAACAGGTCACTAAAAACTTCTTGCTGTTTAGTTTCCATCTGCATATCGCACAGAGCTAAAACCTGCTCATCGGGAAGTAATTCTACAGGTAGTTCGGTAATAGCGTGGTCAATAAATTCGATTAGTACATCTTCAAGCCGCCGATGTGTAAAAGTAGCTATTTCCATTGCTTTCTGTGCCAGCGTCTCAGAAAGTTGAAGAGTGACAATTTCAGTCATTTGTTACTAGGTTGTCTTTTACTTTTTATTGTAGCAGTGAGTAAGACAGGCCACAACCAGTCAGCTATAAAATATGATATTTTGAGATAATCAATAACATTAGTATCTAGTAATTTTACTTAAAGATTAATCTTCAGTATGCTCGCATAGTTAACTTTAGGCACTAATTGTCATGCCTAAAACTTTTGAGCAAACAATAAATATTTAGTCTGAATAAAATCAGCATTGAATCAGCTTTTATTCAGATTTGATAAGTATAAATAAGTGCAATTGATAAAGTTAGAGTATTAGTACAAAAAACTTACCAGGATTATATGAGCCAAATTTTTGATTTTGAAGCATTCCGTCAAGAGTGGCTAGAAGATATTGTCCAAGGCAATCCCTCAACTGTCGAACTTGGAAACCGTTTTTCTCGAAAGTTAATTACTCAATGGCTTGATGTAGATGAATCTTCCGATGATATTGTGTATTGCGATGGAAGTGGAGATGGAGGAATTGATATTGCCTATCTTAATCGAGGTGAAAGTGCAGATGAAAGTACCGAAGAGGGACATACTTGGTATCTCGTGCAAAGTAAATACGGCAAAGCATTTATAGGTTCAGAAACTCTTTTCTTAGAAGCTCACAAAATTATTGATACACTTGATCAAAAACGAATAAATCTTTCTTCAGTAGCTCAAGATTTATTAGAACGCTTGCTAACCTTTAGAACACAAGCTTCTGAACGTGACAAATTGATCGTCGTTTTTGCAACAGAAAAAC
>JANNFJ010000121.1:0-5450 GCA_031379725.1 Calothrix sp. OTE_75_metabat_31 | reverse complement strand
TAAAGGTTTCATCGCTGACACCTTCACGGTCTACAGTCCGAACAATCGAACCATTATCCATCCACATTCGGGCAATTTCAATACTAGATTGCAATAATCCACCTGGATTGCCGCGCAAATCTAAAACGTAGCTATCGGCACCTTTGGTGTTCAAATCGCGGATAGCTCGTCGCATCTGGTCAGCTGCATGGGAACTAAACTCGCGCAAACGAATATAACCGATACGTTTGTTACCTTCTTGTCGCAAAGTATAACGAACTGTGGGGACTTCGATCGTTGCTCTAGTTAATTTCAGGTCAAAGTCACTTTTCCCTGTGCGTCCTAACTTCAACGTTACCCCAGTACCCGCTTTACCCCGAATCAACTTCGAGGCATCATCAACCTTCAAACCTTGCGTAGCTTTACCATCGATAGCCAAGATTTGGTCGCCCGCTTTGACTCCAGCTTTGAGTGCTGGCGAATTCTCAATAGCTTCCACCACGGTCAGACGCTTGGTTTTTTCATTCATCTCCATCCGGATGCCAATCCCCGATACTTCACCAGAAGTTTGGCTGGTTAAAGCTTCGTACTGCTTGGGGTCCATAAACCGCGTGTACGGGTCACCCAATTTTTTTAAGGCTTCGCGGACTGCAGTGTAAGCTTGTTCGCGGGAACTATAGTTTTTATTCAACAAATCTTGGCGAATAGCTACCCAATTTTGTTGATTAAATTTGCCATCTACATACTCGCGGTTTACAAGCTGCCATACTTGGTCAACAATAGCTTTGGGGCTATCCTGGAGGGCAGCACGGACACGGAGGCACCAAGCAGGACCAAATACAAAAGATAAAGCTGTGGAAGCGATCGCTCCACCGATTACGGCTGCTTGTAGTGGCGAGTAGCGTTTTGCAGATTGGTTCATGTATATGAGCTGGAATAATTGTGTTATTGACAGTTTAACAATCAGCTTTTAAGGAAGAGCTTCTATAAGTCTTTATACTTATCCTAGCTATTCTTCACCCGATCTTTATGTTGAGAACTATGCAGAAAAATCATACTGAAAAAAGTTTTGTGACTTGTATAACATTTTTACTTGTTTAAGCCAATTCCCTCCGGAAGTAAACGGGTAATTTGTGACATTTTTTTGAGTGTCTATAAGCAACCCAATTTTCATCTACGATAGCACTTGAATCCGTTACTTATAACGTTTCACGACATTAATAAATTCTATTTACTACAGCCAGACGATGAGACGAAAATTTACATTTTTTCCACCAGTTGCAAATCGTCGAAACCAGCAGTCAAGGTGGCAATTGTTACCTAGACTTACTTTTGGATTTTGCTTGCTCCTTAGTTGTTGGCTGGTTTTTAACACTATAACCCTAATTTTTGCATCTTCCAAGCCTGTTGATGCCATTTTTGTGCTGGGTGGCAGCATCCAACGGGAAATTTATGCTTCCCAATTGGTGAGAGAAAATCCTCAAATCCCAGTTCTAATTTCTAAAGGTTCTCCAGACCCTTGTATTTTAAGGGTCTTTGTCCGCCAAACTGCTAATTTAGAGAATATTTGGTTGGAAAAGTGTGCAGATTCAACTTTTGAAAATTTTTATTACAGCTTACCAATTTTGCGCCAATGGGGAGTAAAAAAAATTAAGTTAATCACTTCGACTACACATTTACCACGAGCTCAATGGATGGCACAAATTATTTTAGGAGGAAATGGCATTTGGGTTGAACCTGATATTATTCAAGAGCAAGGTATACCCGGAAATCAAGAATCAAGGATTAAAACTGGGTTGGATATAACGCGCAGCATTTTTTGGGCTGCGTTTAGCCATATAATTAAGCCGAAATGTACAAACGTAATAAAACTTATAGATATAGATATTCAAGGTTGGCTGCAACAAGGTTTTAAATGCGAACGTGAGGGAGGAATTAGGGAGTAGTCAGTTGTCGGTTGTCAGTCGTCAGTTGTCAGTCGTCAGTCGTTAGTTGTCAGTCGTTAGTCGTTAGTTGTCAGTTGTCAGTTGTCAGTCGTTAGTCGTTAGTTGGGGATGGAAAAGAGTTTTTAGGGATTTTAGCCCAGCGTTACATACTACGTTTTTTAGTGCCAACCTACTTAATAAAAATTTCTGCTACCTACTAACTACTGACAATTAACTACTGACCACTAACTACTGACAATTAACAACTGACTACTTCCTACTTTGGAACTACTGCCAAAATTGTTGATAGCGGTACTTTGGTAAAATAATCGCGTTGAAACTGTTCTTCTTGAATTGCCTCTAAAAATTTTTCAATTGCGACTTGTGCAATATTTCGGTCTGTTTCCTCTATAGTTACAAATATCAATAAATTATCTTGCAGCGTTGCCTTTAAACCCAAATTGCGTAATGCTTTCAGTCCCCAAAATAAACTTTGGTCGCTAATATTGAGTTTTTTTAATAATTCGTTGCGAGTCACTGGTTGTTGAGTACGATTAAGGTATTTAGCAAATCCAGCTAGATTTAACCAAACCTCTTGCGGAAATTGATGTTTCGGTTTAGACCAAGCCAAAGCTAGAGGTTGATTGAGATTATATGATTTTCTGATCCACATCCGCATTTCGTCCCAACTCGTAGGACAATCTTTTAATAGTAGGGCTGTTTGTCGAGCATTTAGTGCTAAATATTCTTCACTAGGAAAATTGCGCCAATCGAATGCAGGTACTGTAGAAGTATTTTTGCTTTTATATACCGAATTTGCACTTGCACGCACAGCGACTAATCGAATTTCATAGCGTTTTTTAAAAGTATTGTAGTCAAGTTCAGCAATGCAATCGCACCTGCCTACAGGTAATTCATCTTTATAATGTCCCCACCACACCCCAGGGAAGGAAATTTGGCAGGATTCATCACGTATATTAAAATCAGTTTTGATGTACTGGATTTTTTTACCTTTCGAGTCTTCCTGGTTGCGATGCCAAGTATTTTCAAACCAGCAATTTTGAATCAATAATTTGGGGACAGGATTTCCCATTCCGCACGGTTCAAGAATTTTTAACTCTAAAAATAAGTAAGCGCCCAAATCTGCAACTGTTACAGTAATATCGGCTTGTATCGTTGGCACAAGCGATACATTACCTAGAGTCTGGCGCAACCGCTGGTTAATCGCTTGCGTGAATAAAGCTATATTTTCGACAGGTAAACTCAACCCTGCCGCAAACGGATGTCCGCCAAACCGATGTAATAAATGTGCTTGGTCTTTAACTAACTGATATAAATCAACCGAGTTAATCGAACGTGCAGAACCTCTAGCCAGGGGACGTAGGGGCGGGGTCTCCCCGCCCTCCCCGCCCGTTATTGAGAAAGTATTATTACTTTGTCCCTCCCCCTGTCCCCCCTGTCTCCCTTCTCCCCCCTCTCCGCCTTCTGTACTTAATAAAATCGTTGGTCGTCCTGTCTCCTGGGCTACTTGCCCTGCAACTAAGCCTAAAACACCAACTGCCCATTGTGGGTCTTCCAGCACAATTACACTGGTAGTAGATAAATCAAGCTGTGAAAGTTTGCGTTTTACTTGTTCGGTAATATCTTTTTGCAATGACTTGCGGCGCGAGTTAGCAAGTTCGGTCGATTCGGCAAGTTCTTGCACGCGCTTTAAATTACGGCTAGTTAGTAATTCTACGCAAAAGCTTGCGTCGCCTTGGATACGACTAACAGCATTAATGCGCGGTCCCAAACCGAAGGATATATCAGTTGGCCTATCACCGCTTTTTTGACAAAGTTCTAATAGTCTGCCAACTCCCGGACGACGACGTTCTTCGGGTACCTGTTTAAAGTCATTCTGCAATCGCACAATTCCCTGTTGTGCTAAATAGCGACAATCTCCGTTGAGTTGCACTAAGTCCGCGATTAACCCGACTGCGACTAAATCGAGTAAATCTTCAAGTGGTTGTTGCGGTACATCGGGTAAAGTTTGATAAAGTCCTTCAACTAATTTATAAGCTACCGCTACCCCAGATAAATTATATAGGGGGTGTTCATTGGGTAGATAGCGCGGGTTAATTATTGCTGCAACAGGAGGACGTTCAGATGGTAATGTATGGTGGTCAGTAACAATAACATCAATATTTAATTTTCTAGCGTAGATAATTTCTTCTATGTTTGTGCTGCCCGTGTCGCAGGTAACAATTACCTGACATCCTTGCTGGGCTAACTTATCAATTCCTTGAATATTCAAACCATGCGATTCAGTGATGCGATTGGGGATGTAATAATCTAACCGCGTATATTGTACGAAAAACTGCCCCAACCCATCCCATAATACCGATGTGGAGGTAATACCATCAGCATCAAAATCACCCCAAATTGTGACTTTTTCGCCTTTTTCTCGCGCTTTGTGCAACCTTGCTACAGCTAGCTGCATTTCTTGTCCAAATTCAAATGCGCTTGCAGGTTGATAAGTTTGTGGATTAACGAAAGCTTCTAATTTTGATGCTTCACGAATACCCCGTTGCCATAATAACTGTGCGGCAAATCTACCGTTATTGGGTGCGTAGTGTTTAACAGCTTGTTCAAACCACTCTGGAGGTTGTTCGACTGCGATTAAGTTCCACTGTTCTTCTGGCATATAGGAAAATGGCAAGTTTTTGATATTAAATGTCGATAAATTCAAATATATCAATAATACATCTGTTCTAAAATTTTGATGACATTTACTGTATACGTATGTTGCTAATGGTCTGTGCTAAAAGTTTTGTAGCAAGAACCCGCACTCTTGGGGTAATTAGCTGATATCGTAAATCCTACTTTATCCTAGATTTTTGTACAAGATTCTCAGGTAAATATATGGGTAGACTAGTTTCGATTGGTGAAGCCGCACAAATATTCATGTGTGAGTATCGATACTATAAAGGTTTAAAGAAACCCGGATTCTAGTCTTCTCGACTAGTCAGAATTAATAACATGAACTACTAGCACTAAGTTGAAATTAAGATGCTAAAAACCTTAGAATAGACGCGATATATCGCGTCTCTACATCCTTCACAAAAAAGTCATGCATCAATGACATGAACCACTATTATTTAAATACTTACAGCACCCGACTATAAAGATTTAATTAGATGGTGATTTTTGACAACCATCTTAATGGCACGATTTGGCCCCGTTACCAAACCACGTCGTTGCGGTTTCACTTCCTGATTGTCGGTTAGTTCTAACTCCCATTGCGAAAGAATTGTAGCCAATACTATTTTCATTTCCAACATAGCAAACGCATTACCAACACAGCGTCGCATCCCACCACCAAATGGTAAAAATTCATAGGGTGAAAATTGCCTTTCTAAAAACCGTTCAGGTCTAAATTGCTTTGGTTCTGGATAAATATCCTCACGTTGGTGAGTCAGATAAATTGAACCCATTAAAACTGTACCAGGTTCGAGGGTAGCATCACACACCACCGCCTTTTGTTGCACTTCCCTGGGAAATGTCATC
>JANNFJ010000073.1:0-2736 GCA_031379725.1 Calothrix sp. OTE_75_metabat_31 | reverse complement strand
AAGGGGCCTTAGACCTGTTCAAAAAGGCTCAAACAATGGAGGATTTTGAGAAAATGTTTAACTCAGAAGATAATTCTGTCAATAATTTGGATTTGAACTAGGTCATCCGCTTGATCGAGATGTATCTTAACCGTACCTTCTTTAGGAGTAAATTTAATCGCATTGGAAAGTAAATTCCAAATAACTTGTCGCAAGCGATTTGCATCTCCCCAGACCAATACTGGGTTTAGTTGGCTTTTGATTTGAATTTGCTTGGCATCGGCTGCGAGTTGGACTCTATTGATCGCATCTGTAACTATAGATTTTAAATCGACTTGTGCAACATTGAGGCGGATTTTGCCGTTGATAATTTTGGAAATATCTAAAATGTCTTCGATTAGGTGCGATAGAGATTTCGAGTTGCGTTCAATAGTTTCTAATGCAGTTGCAGCTTTAGTTTCGTTTAATTTTCGGGTACGCAACAACTGCGTCCACCCCATAATAGCCCCCAACGGTGTACGCAGTTCGTGGGATAATGTGGCTAGAAATTCGTCTTTAATGCGGTTTGTTTGACGTAGTTCTTCGGTTTGCTGCTGTAGTTGTGTAATTAAACTAGAACGTTCGATAGCGGTTGCTACTAAGTCAGATGCTACCTGTAGTAAAGCTATTTCGTCTGAATTAAAATGCGATCGCATCCGCGTACCAAATCCAAGAGTACCAATGAGTTGACCGCTAGATATTAAAGGGTAACAGGCATAGGCTTTGATGCCAATTATACTAGCTAGCTCGTATATAGCATCAGTACATTGGTGAATGTTTTCGGCAATTATCGGTTGTTGTCGTTGTGCGACGGTTCCGCATACCGATTGTCCCATATTCAGCCATTTTATTTCTTGGGCTGAACTTTCATCGATACCAGAATATGCATGAAGTTGGATGCGTCCACTGGTGGTATCAAATAAATAATTGAAATAAACTTCGAGTTGCAGGTGGTTGGCTAGTTGATTAAATAGAGTTGTAATAAATTCTTGAGATTGTTCTTGCAATAGCAAACTACTCGACATTCCATACAAAATTTCTAGTCGCTTATTACTGGTTTGCAATGCGTAGAATGCCCCAACTTGCGATCGCATCATTCCAAACAAAATTAAACTCAGGATAATTCCCCCCGACACCATGTAAGGAATGTATATATCGGCTGAATCAGTTTCTAATGATGGACGCGACGTAAATACTGCTGTCCAGGTTCTTCCAGCAATAGCAAAGGTTTTGGTTTGGGCAAATTTGGGTACTCGGTAGATATAATTCGGATTATCAATGTTAGAACGGTACAATAAATTATTACTATTAAGTTGCGTGCCGTCGTAAACCTCGACATCAACAGTCGCTAACTTTTGGCTACTTAAGATTTCGTTGAATAAATCCGTAGTCCGAAATGGACTGTAAACAAACCCAAGTATTGCATTTCGCTTTTGGGCAACTGTATTAAGTTGGCCACCATTACGATAAATCGGTTGATAAATCAAAAATCCAGGTTGCTTATTTTTGTCGATTTCTTGCACTAAGGTTACTTGTCCCGATGCCACAGGTAAACCCGTATCTCGCGCTAGTTCCATCGCAGTGCGGCGCGTTGGTTCGCTAAACATATCATACCCAATTGCGGCTTGATTGCGTCGATCTAATGGCTCTAGGTAAATAATAGGAAAATATTCGCTTCGCTGTGATAATTTTGGTCTGATGACAAAATCTTTTAATCCCTGCTGCTGCATTTTTGCAGTCAACGTTGGTATCTCTTCGGGAGTAACTCGCACCGAGAACCCGATTCCTTGAATACCCAGATAGCGCTGACGCAGGTCTAATTGATTAATATAAGCTTGAAACTCTTGCTTATTAACTTCATTGCTAGCAGCAAATAACCCGCTAGTACCATCCAACAGTGCGATATAGGTTTGTAAGCGATTTTGGATTTCATTTTGGCTGCGTTCGACTTCGTTCTGGAAGCGTAACGAGTCTTTGGTACGGGATGCGCGAGCAGTATAGTATGAAAACAAACCTGTAAGTAGCAATGTGCCAATTAAAACAACATAGGGAAACCAACCGCGACGTGTTTGCGTGGGATTTAGAGATAGTATGAGATTTTTATAAAATGGGTCGCTATTATCCATCCCAGAAAATGCCTAAATATCATCTCTTATAGTGTAATAGTTTGTTGAAAAGTAACCACTTAGCTAAGTTGCAAAAATAAAGCGTGTCTTCTTATATCGGTTTACAGTGTCTTGCCTGACCTCTATACAGGCAAAAGATACGACTGCCCATGAAAAATTAGTTTTGCAGTTGGGAAATAGTCCTTGACATAAATGTAAATTTATGGGTTAAATTTTTGAAAAAATTTTGACGCATTGTAAGAGTGTTCCAATTAAAAAAATACCCAAGGAGCAATTTTGTAGGATAGGCGTCCCGCCTGTCTTACAAATACACAAAGACAGGCGAGACGCCTATCCTACGGGATCATTTATTTCTTGGATTACTCTAAAATACCGAAATCTAGATTTTAAAAGGCTTAAGAATTGTAGTCAGAAATTTGGGATAGCTGGGATAGCTAAATTCAACGGGCGATCGCTTACACTTTAGAAGTTAATCGATTTTTATATTTCTAAGAGAATGTCCCAGTCAAGTTTTCAGCGTGCAAATACTCTTAAAGCGGCTTTTTTGGCTTGTAATGTTGAGCCGCTTGAACCAGCAGAAATGGAACGGTAT
>JANNFJ010000072.1:0-7863 GCA_031379725.1 Calothrix sp. OTE_75_metabat_31 | reverse complement strand
ATTGATGATGGATTGAATCGACTCTAACAGCCCCTGTCTTGATCTAGCTATCGATAGCGTTTGCCCACTTTACCTAAGCTACGAAAGATTGCGATTTAACTGAATAATAAAGAATATTATTTCTGTAAATCATTAATTTTTCTATCTATTTCTTTAAGGATATATGTATGATTGTAACTAGGGGTTTTATTGCATTTTTTACAAAAACACTCTGGTACAACAGAATTGTTAAACTGCGACTATTATACGACTCGATGGTATGCGATTACACTCTCTGACTCATCTTCTGGATCGGCCAACCATATCTGATCAATGCTAGATGGAATATTAGCATTTTTGATAATTGCCACAATCACATCAAGTGTAGGGATAGAGACAATATCGCCACATATTTCTATAATTAAAATTTTCAAGCAATCAGCATATTCTTGAAATTTTTTATCTGTGCTGGATAAGTGGCTAGCTAATTTATCCGCTATTTCTGGTTCTGCTAAAGTGTTAGATAGCAACCAAGTTTTTGGAAAGCCAGATAACCGAAGACCAGATATATAATCTTGATCACGGTCAATCTCTGGAATACGATGAAAATGCCAAGGAATAGGTTCATTAAAATAAATCTCTTTCTTAGCATAAAACTCTTCAATATGATTTAGAATATAATGTACTATTTGGCAGGATATAATACTTAGTTTCTTCTCCGAATTCTGATAAAGAAATTTTTCATTTATGGAAAGTTCATATATGTCTTGAGGTAGTTTAGGCATTAGATTTTCTACATAAACCTCTTGAAAATATTTGAGAAAAAGGTGAAAATGTCGATGGTTTTTATAGTAATCATCAGGATAGACTATTTTCTTGCATTCAATCACCATAGGTTGAGCGCCTAAAGCTTGTAGTAATACTTCTGGTTGTTTTGTTGTTCTATTTGATACGTCTAGACATTTAGAAAGATTGTATTCTTTGCCATATATGTTATTGAATTGAATGGCAAAATATTTCAAACCTTTCATCCACTCGCATTTACCATCACGAAAACAATGAAAAGATGTCATACTTTTATCTTTGATGTTTTATTTTAGAGAATACCGATGAGATATGAGAATTATTCATAATTATTCGACTTCATTGAAACCAAGATTCTTGTTTAAATAATTACTAATTACTGTTGTAAAAATATCAGATTGTTTTTAGGAGTCTAGGCTTCCTTAAACATACTTAATTATAGCGATACCTCCTTGGTAGTCAAAAAAAATCAAATTTTGTGTTGCCTTATATACAAAATTGGTTATTTGAAAATGAATACCAGTTTGTATGTCGTTCAAACATTGAATGGGATTATCAGCAATTTTTATTTGCATAATTTGCGACAATATTTAGTCGAACTTTTCAGAAGAGCTTTCAGGCTGCCTATTTGCCATCTTAACTTTTAGTTAGAATAACTACTTCAGTGTTTATACTACATTTTATTAAGAAGAGATAATGAAAGTGAGGTTTATATTCCATAGTTATTCAGAATTGCTATATCTAGAAATAAACTCAACTATGCTTACAGACCAACTCCATTTTCAACTTCATAACACTGGTTAACTAACAAAAGTTGAAGCGTCATAAAGTTGAAATAAAAATATTGCGCTAATACTCTACGTCTAAATTTAGATATTGGGTTCCTCTCTTCGCTATTCAACTCTGCTTATAAACCATCTCCATCCTCAACTTCTCAACCTCTAACTTCAACTTCTCATTCTCTAGTATCAACTTAGTATTCTCTTCCTTAATCTCCTGAACCTCATTCCTTTTATTCAAAGCCTGATTAATCGCCAACTTTCGCATATCCAGCGAGAACCAACGCTGATATGTCTGCGTATGCACTTGGACGCTATGCCCTAAATTATCCGCAGCGGCTTTAATCGGTATTCCCAAAATATGCGCTCTGATTGCCCAAGCATGACGTAAATCGTAGGGTTTAAAATCTAAGCCTATTTTGCGGAACCACCAACTAACCCGCTGCGTTAACGCTGTAATCTCAGCATGATTAGTTTTATCTTTCTTACTAATTGCTATTGCCAGCATCTCTAAATATTTTGGATTTCTTAAATCAAATTCTTCAATCCATTGTTTATATAGAGGTAATGCTTGTCTTTGTCCGGTTTTACAATCTTTATGTACCTTCCATGTAACATCTAAATTTTCTTTGCTTAACCACCAGTCAATATCAGGATTGATAAAAAGTTCTCGCGGACGCAAACCAAAAACTGCTAGCATTCCGTAAGTCCACCGCCAAAGCTGCCAGCTATCTCTTGTATCTTGGTTGACTTGATTGCCTCGATTACGCAAATAATCTTCAAACTTGATAATTCCCATAGAAATTTCTATATCCGTGGGAATATTACGCGGATTACTCTCAGGCATTTTGGAATATTTAGATAAATCGATTTCGATTTTGAATGTAGAGCAAAATGCTAATATTGCACGCATGGCGTTATATTTAGACCATTCTTTCTCGATTTTGTCAATAGAATCTATGAGATTTTCAGGAGTTGCTAAAGCTTGGGGATGTGTGAAGCGCTTTGTACGAGAAAAGTAATAAAAAAAGGTATGTTCGCTTTTTGTTGTGCGTTGATGCGTTTTAAAATACTCAGCTTCAAATTGTTCGAGCAATTCTCCAATAGTTTTAAACTCTTTTTTAATAGCTTCATTGCCTAAATATTTATCATTCCATGCAAAGGTTTTTCGAGCAACTAACTTTCCCAATTCGTATGCTTCTTCTTCTGCTGTTTTGAGTCCATACTCGTTAGCAGGAATATTTAAACTAAGATTATATTGTTTTCTCTTTGTTCCGTTTATATCTTTATCTCCCGGTTTAAGGGGTAATGTTGCACGCAACTGCAAACTTCCATTCGATTCCCTAATTGTTACCCTTGCCTTTGCTGACTTCAAACGTTGGTTAGCTTTTTCTAATTCTTGTAATACCTTCGTTTGCATATCTCTTTGCTGCTGGGAAATTGGCGACGAAAATGTACATAGGTATTCTGCCTGACCGTATAAACCGCACAAGCGAGACGCTTATGCTACGGGTTTTATATTTATCTTTGCCCTGGTTATCAACTGCGGATCTGTAGCGTAAATTTAGGCTATATTTAATTTAAAAATAAATGTGTTACTGCCAAACAATGTTTATTGATAAAATTGATTATTACTAACATTAAGGTATGAAAAAATATTAAAGCATCGAAAGGATTACTCCGGTCCTTATCACGGTTATGATGGCTTCGCTATCTTCGCTCGTGACATGGATATGGCACTCAACAGTCCTACCTGGGCGTTAATTGAAACTCCTTGGAAAAAGAAAGAAGTTGCAGTAGCAAAAGCAGCTTAGAAATTAGAGAACGGGGAACAGGTAATAGGGAGTAGGGAAGAAGGCAAAAGTTAAAAGCAAGAAGGAAAATATACCTTTTATCTTCTACCTTTTGCCTTCGTTTCCTCCCAACTCACTACTATGCTAATCCCGATCGCTTACCAACCCATTACGCAACGCAAGAGATAGAAAAATGCCTCAAAATCCGGATCGCATTGTTGACCACGTTGAACTATTTCAACAACCCGAATATCAAGAGTTATTCAAGAACAAACACGAACAATTTGAAGGGGCACACACCAACGAAGAAGTGGCTCGTGTTTCGGAATGGACAAAAGGTTGGGAATACCGCGAAAAGAACTTTGCTCGTGAAGCTTTAACCATTAACCCAGCTAAAGGTTGCCAACCAGTTGGTGCTATCTTCGCAGCAGTAGGTTTTGAAGGTACTTTACCCTTCGTTCAAGGTTCACAAGGTTGTGTAGCTTACTTTCGTACCCACCTCAGCCGTCACTACAAAGAACCGTTCTCGGCAGTTTCCTCTTCAATGACTGAAGACGCTGCGGTTTTCGGTGGACTAAACAACATGGTCGAAGGTTTGCAAGTTTCTAACCAACTTTACAAACCAAAAATGATTGCTGTTTGCACCACCTGCATGGCTGAGGTTATCGGTGATGATTTGAGTGCATTTATCAACAACGCTAAAAATGCAGGTGCTGTTCCAGAAAACATGCCTGTTCCTTTCGCGCATACCCCTAGCTTCGTTGGTTCCCACATCACTGGTTACGACAACATGATGAAGGGGATTTTGACAACTTTGACCGAAGGTAAGAAAAAGACCACTACCAACGGCAAAATCAACATTATTCCTGGTTTTGATACCTATGTTGGTAATAACCGCGAAGTTAAGCGTTTGCTTGATTTGATGGGTATTGACCACACCATCTTGGCTGATAACAGCGACTATTTAGATTCTCCTAACACTGGTAAATATGAGATGTACCCAGGTGGTACAAAATTAGAGGATGCTGCTGATGCTTGCAACGCGGAAGTTACAGTTGCTCTTCAAGCTTATACCACACCCAAAACCCGCGAATATATCCAAGAAAAGTGGAAGCAAAAGACTCAAGTTCTCCGTCCTTGGGGTATCAAGGGAACCGACGAATTCTTGATGAAGTTGTCGGAAATGACTGGTAAGGCTATCCCCGCTGAAATTGAAGTTGAACGCGGTCGTTTAGTTGACGCGATGACCGACTCCTATGCGTGGATTCACGGCAAAAAGTTCGCTATTTACGGCGACCCAGATTTAATCTACGGTGTAACTAGCTTCTTACTTGAATTAGGTGCTGAACCTGTCCACATCGTTTGCAACAACGGTGACGGAGTATTCAAGGCTGAAATTGAAGAAATGCTCAAAGCTAGCCAATTCGGTCAAGGTGCAACGGTTTGGAACGGTAAAGACTTGTGGCACATGCGTTCTTTGATGTGTTCGCTATTAGGCTAATTAAATATATAATTATTGATAAGAGGTAACAATAACAATCGGATTGTCAATAAGTAATTATACTCTTTTTAGTAAATTATAGCGTTTCTCAATCTCATGAGGTACAGCAATTTTACACTAAAGTAGGGGCGCAAGTCCTTGCGCTCCTACAGACGTACCTCACCTGCTATATAGTTAAAATCAAAGCTTTATTCAATAAATAAGGCTTAAATTTTTTTACTTATAAAAAAACAATAACGGTTATCTGCTTGAAGTTCATAACTTAACTTATCGGCAATAGCAAACATGATTCTTAAACCGCGTCCTCGTTTGTTAAAATTTTTATCTAAGTCAGATATAACTTCTAATTGCTGTTTTAGAGCGAATGCTTCACCGTAAGAAAAAATACGAATTTCAATACATCTATTAAATCGAGTTACTTCTAATTCGATTGGGGTTTCTATCGGTAAATTTTTATGTGCGTGTTCAACAATATTAGTAAATCCTTCAATAAGTAGAGTCTGACATTGCCACCAGGTGGTCTGGTTAGAAACAGGTGGCTGATTAATCTGCTCAAACCATGATAAAATTTGTGTCGATGCCGTGATATCTGTAAATACTTGAATGTATATTTTTTGATTAATATTGATATAATCCATCTTTAAAGATTTGTAATCTAATTAAATTGAATAACTAGATACTTTTTTCTGATCTTTTCAACGACTACTAAAAATGAAAATGAAAATATTTGTGTGATAGCAAAAAATATTGAAGAGTAATTAAGATTTAACCTTATATTTTAAAATCAAGAGTTAATTCTTGATTTTATAGCTATCTCACCTTAAACATTTTTTGCAAGTAATTGATTTTGCAAATCATTTTTATTGATAAGTATTTTGAAAATTCGCTCCATTTTAGTTAATTCAAATAACATTTTAACTTGCTCGTTAACTGAACAAATAAATAATTGACTACCTGCTGCTTTTACTGTTTGCATTGTTGCTACTAAAGCACCAAGTCCAGAACTATCAATAAATTCAACATTTTCCATGTCAATTAATATAGTATAGGTTCCCGAACTTATAATATCAACGACATCGCGTCGTATCCTATTGCCACTGATTACATTTAAAATTCCAGTAGGATTGATAATTTGAATATTTGAGTTCATATCTTAACTATTAAAATGATACTACTATTTTGTACTGCTTATTTCTGAGATGCAAGGTGTGTGTTGCTTGTTTTGTATCACTTACTGTTTGTTGGGACTCATCTTGCAAAAAGTCATTCTCACCGAACGCGCGGGTTACGCTGCCAATTGCCTTTTGGGCATATACACGTTTACTATTTGGAAAAATACGAGTACGATCAACTGCTAGCAATACTTGCTTACCAAAAATCCAAAAACCTGTATCAACAACTAAATAACGAAAACGACTCGCTTCATTAACTAAAATATTCTTGACGATGCCAACTTTCTCATCATCTTTGTCTGTGTAAACATCAAGCCCTTTAATCTCATCACGACCAACAGCGTCTTGGTAGTCTTTGTCAAAATCTTCAAGTTTGTAAAGAACCATTTTTTCTCTCTTTAATTCAAAACTTGTCTTTTCTTTAGATTAGAACTATATCCAAGTCATACGTCTACCCAAAAGCATATTCAACACCCATAAATAATCTAATACTATTGATGGATACTAAGCATTTGAAAATTATTCTAAGGTTGGACGTGCAATGCAGTGAGGTTGTTTAGAACCACGCTGTAACAACTTTAACCTTCAGCATAAGGATAAGTAGTTTTTAACACAGTGGTTCAATACAAAAACGTATAATAGTAAAAAATCAAGCACCATTACTGCTAGTTCTACTGAAATTTACCAATTAATGACTTGAGTAAAACTATTTTCAAAAATCAACAGATATTTTATCAGATACAAGAACAACAAATATGTCAAATAACTTAAATTTCCACCTACCTACACCGACTAAACAAAGATTTGCAGCCACGTTCAGCGTAGTTAGACCGATTAGCTTCTGGGTACAATTGGCACTAAGTGCTGTTTCTAGCTTGGCTTTGTTTTTGGCAATATTTAGCCGTAATTTGACTGTTCAAGCAACGACGAATCCAGTCATGGGGTTTGGAGTCTTTTTAGGTGTTATTGGAATTTTAGTGCTGTGTTTTAGGCTCTATTGGATGAACCGTTACAGGCGTTTTAACAAACTTTTACAGTCACCCGATCGTGAATTACATCCAAGGAAAGACGAAGTAATTCAAGTATTACAAATTGGATTAATCGTTAGTTTTATCGGGCTATTGTTAGCTTTTTTAGCATCTGAAGTCACTGTTATTGCTGTACTATCGAAAGCTCTAGCTCTACCTCAAGGAGTAGCAGTATATAGACCTGAAAATACCATTCGTTCCCTAGATATTTTTGTAGTTTTGGCAAATGTCAATATAATTGGTGCCCATATTGTCGGAAGCGTTACTTCATTTGGGCTGCTTAACTGGTTAGATTAATTTTAATTTTGTTAACTCAAGATGTTTTGCTGGCTTTCAAAGTTTTAGCAGCCTCGATTATACTTCAACAAATCCAAGACAATTTAATTTCTCCGCGAGTCATGCAGAATTCAGTTAATGTTAACCCAAATAGTTACATTTTTTGCTTTATTAGTCGGGGTAAGAATTGCTGAGTTGTTAGGAATTTTCCTTGCTGTCCCAATTCCTGGTTTGCTTGTTAGTTTATTAGAAATTGATGAGTTGAAAGGTGAGGCATAGAGAGTTTTATTAAACTTCTTTATTTTGGCGAAGGTATTGTTCTCTAAAATCAACTTTAATTAAAGAGAAATCGTCCTCAAAGTTTTTCAAGTTATTGATATCTTTAATGCATGCAAGTATTTCTGGTAAAGAATAGGTCTTTGTAGCATGGCAATCTATTAACAATTCAATTAGGGCAGTAATACCCCAAATTTTACCATTCGGCGTTGGGAACTCATAAGCGCCATCGCTAAATACGTACAAACTACTTTC
>JANNFJ010000044.1:0-2526 GCA_031379725.1 Calothrix sp. OTE_75_metabat_31 | reverse complement strand
AAGTACTAATTTTAATCTCTGCCCTTCATTACCACCCTGATTTTTGGGATAATCCCGAAATTTTTAATCCAAACCGTTGGCTAGCGTTTCCTTCCCCTCGCGTACCTTATTCCTATATTCCTTTTTTGGATGGTCCACGTCAATGTATCGGTAGGCATTGGGCTGAATTAGAATTTGTAGTTATTCTTAATGCTCTTTTACGTCATTTTCAGTTTGATATCACCAATCAAAATATGCAAATGACACCTTTTGTAATTCCTCGGTTTGATACAAATATGACTTGTTTAATTCGTAAGTGCTAAAAGTGGGAGTTATATCAGAGGCAATACTGCAAGGGATAGCTTTAGATCCCCCCAACCCCCCTTAAGAAGGCAGGGCTGTTTCGTTCCCTTTCAAATAAGATTTGTCAAGATGGTTAGCAATAAAATTACTAAGTAAGGGTGACTAGAAAATGAACTTTTAAACACTTAGACAACCGTAATATTGTTCATTTTTTTGACATGTTGGTAATAAAGTAACCAATTTTTAATCGCTAGAACCCTTGATTTTTATAGCCCTTTAGGGAATGAAACAGCCCTGCCCGATAAGTTGGGTGGCTAAAAGCCTCACAAAGTCCCCCAACTTATCGGGGGATAATGGTGGATCTATTTTGGGAAAACTTCTTACGAGCAGTATTGATATTAGAGGGGTATTTGTGCTGAGGGCAGAAGGTAGAAAGGGAACTGAAGTGAAAGCGATCGCCACAGGTTTTAATTTTTATGAATTATTGCCTCTACTCTCGGACGAGATAACGGGCGGGGAGAAGAGCGCCCCTACCTTCTCCCGAAAACTTTATACTTGAAGTAGGAGAGTTACTTTTTATAGGAGACCAGAGCAATGGCTCCCAATCCCAGGATCATGCAAGCTGTTGAACAGCTAGGCTATCGCGTTACCGTCGGTGATGTGGCAACTCAGGCAGGTTTAAATGTTGCAGAAGCAAACCAAAGCTTGCTGGCTCTGGCATCCGTTGCTGGCGGTCATTTACAAGTTGCGGAAACAGGTGATATTGTTTACCTTTTTCCTAAAGATTTCCGCGCAATTTTACGTAATAAAGACTTCCAAATCCGCCTACAGGAACGCTTACAGCAAATCTGGCGTATTTTATTTTACATCATTCGGGCTTCATTCGGCGTTTTCCTAATTGCCTCTATCGCTTTGATATTAATTTCCATTACTTTAATTATTACAGCGATGAACTCCAACCGCGATGACGATAACGGGGGTGGCTTGTCTTTCGGTGGCGGCGGGGGATTCTTTTACTTTCCCGACTTATTTTGGTATCTTAGCCCAAATTACGACACCCATTACCGCGATCGCCGACGCGAAAAAAGCGAACTCAACTTTTTTGAGGCAATATTTTCATTCTTATTTGGGGATGGAAACCCCAATGCCAATTTAGAAGAACGTCGCTGGCAAGAAATCGGTACTGTAATTAACGAAAATCGTGGTGCAATCGTCGCCGAGCAAGTATCACCCTATTTAGATGATATTGGAGAAAAATATCAACAAGAATACGAAGATTATATGTTACCCGTGCTGACCCGGTTTAACGGGCAACCGGAGGTAAGTCCATCCGGACAAATTATCTATTATTTTCCTGAGTTACAAGTGCGTGCGGCAAAAAAACTCCGTCATGCCATAGCAGCTTACTTAGAAGAATTTCCCTGGCGTTTCAGTGCTGCAACTTCTGGGCAAATTATACTCAGTGCTGGGTTAGGGGGAGCTAATTTAATTGGTGCTTTAGTTCTCGGTAGCTTATTACGCGATGCTACAGTGGCAGAGCAATTGGGTGGTTTAGTGGGGTTTGTCCAGAGTATCTACTGGTTGCTAATAGCTTATGGAACGGGGTTTTTAACTATACCTTCAGTGCGATATTTCTGGATTAAATGGCGTAACGACAAAATTGCCGCACGAAACCGCTCACGCATTTCCCGTGCCAGGGTATTAGCGAGTGCAGACCCCGATTTACAGGAAAAAATCGCCTTTGCAAATCAATTCGCCGCCGAGAAAGTTATCGGTAACAATGATTTAGCCTACTCCACCGAAACTGACTTACTCGAACAAGAAGTTAAAAAACTAGAGGAAGGGGAGTAGGGGATAGGGAGTTATGAGTTAAGAGTAGTATGAGTTAATACTAGGAAGTTTAGAGTAGTGAGTTGGGAATTTTATAACTCCTAACTCCTAACTCCTAACTTTTAACTCCCTTCTACTTAGCCTGAATTGGGGACAGTGCCACACCTCGATAGTAATATGCCAAGATTTGCAGGTAATTTGCTTTTTGCAGCGCTAAATTATATGCCCCCCATTGACTCATTCCCAATGAATGCCCGTAACCTTTACCTTGCATAACAAAACTACCATCGGGGGCATTGCTAACAGTGAAACGAGTACTTCTTAACTTGAGGGCAGTACGTACATCCTCACCCCGGAGAACTTTTGTACTTTTATCGCCAACAATTCGTAAGCTTTTAACGCTACCAAAAGGCG
>JANNFJ010000021.1:0-4870 GCA_031379725.1 Calothrix sp. OTE_75_metabat_31 | reverse complement strand
ATTGCGATCGCATGGTTTGGAACAACCTATAAAGAATGCTCTAGCATCGGGTAAACCTTTCCTTGGCATCTGTCTGACTTTACCTTTAATAATTCCTAAACCGGGTTCGAGACCTTCTTCGGAAGACTCGAAGAGAATTTGTAAACCCTGACAGATGCCAAGGAAAGGTTTACCCGATGCTAGAGCATTCTTTATAGGTTGTTCCAAACCATGCGATCGCAATTGTTTGATAGCTGGGTCGAATGAACCAACTCCAGGTAAAACAACCGCGTCTGCTTGTTCGATAACCTTTGGAGAATCTGTAATTATGGGAGTTGCCCCGGCTTTTTCAAGTCCTTTACAGACTGAGTGCAAATTTCCCATGCCGTAATCTAAGACTGCAATTGTTGCCATTGACCTGCTCCCGATAAATTATTTATTATGGAGACTTTTTATATTGTAAATAATATTTGCGATGAAGAAAAGATTCTTATTAACTTCTTTTGATATTTGGTTGCCAAATCACAAATCAAATTCCTCAAACGATCTACTTGTGGAAGTAACCAAGGTTGACTCACTCCCTTACGCTTTAACTTGGCTGCCAAAATTACCGGTTGAAGTAGAAAGTGCAGCCCGACTAGTAATAGCCAAAATTGATGAAACCCAACCAGACTATATTATCTGTTGCGGCATGGCAGAAAGTCGGCTCTTATTAAGCGTCGAATCAAATGCTCGTAGTACTGCACGTAGCACTATTAGTAGTACAGATAACTTTTGTGATGATGTTGAAGCAACCAAAATGTATACGACAGTAAATTTAGAGGAGTTAGTCCTTGGGACAACTGCACTCGACATTAGTCACGACTGTGGTTTTTTTGTCTGCGAAGGATTATATTATTCGGTTTTGGATTACTTACTTATGCATTCAATAAACTCCCCTTGTATTTTCGTTCACGTACCAATTTTGACTAAAGCTAATTTGTCAGTTATCTTGGAAGATTTTCTATTAATTATTCACCGACTGGCACTTTCCTAAATTTATTAACGTCTCTTGAATGAAAAAAGCATGTAAGTATATGTTGCCATTCGTACTAACTTTCCCAATTGCTCAAACAACTCAACTCCCTCTAGTACCCGAAGAAGTTATCCAAAATCAAGAAGTACGTCCTTTACCAGGAAGATTGGATACCGTCCCAGTGTTTAATAGCAACAGTCCAGAAAAAGTTGTCAGCGAGGGAATTTTGCTGTCAACTTTTCCATCTACCGGCAAAAAAGCACCAAACGCACACTTGAATTTTCCCTTTCGTGGCAGATTTGATGTATTTGCCCACCATGTCTATCAAGCACCCACCCCTGAAAATCTTCAAAGTCTCTACCTTGGCATCATTCTTTACAACCCCGGTAAAACACCAGTAAAAGTCAGCGTTTTGCAAGGTGCAAGCTACCTCAGTCAACCCGATGCACCTTTTATTGAACTACCATCCTTCGCACCGAATCTCGAAGGAAAAGTATACGCAGGTCCCGGCAGTCGAGTGATGAGCGATATTTTACGCGGACAGCGACAAGATATTTTCCCTAGCCAAATTGAAATTCCACCTGGAGAATATCGGATGTTGCTGAATGCACCTATCCCGGTGCAAGGACTAACACCACCCCTCAACGGTAGGTCTACTTATGCAAGGTTACGAAGTAGCGGTACTGTCTACGCTGCTAGTTTGGCAATGCCAGCACGCACCAACCCCGATGGCAGCGAAGCAGCACCCACATTAGAAGAATGGCAAAATCTATTAGATAACGGCGAATTATCTACACCTAGAGATATTGCACCCACCCCAATCAACCAACCTGGTGCGAGAAAATATGGACGTGTTGCAGGGGTTGCGAAGGGTTCCTATTGGCGTTCTTTAATTACCGACAATGCTAAAACTAGATTTCTCACGATTCCCCAACCAGGAGAAGCTTTTTCTTACGGGTTAAGTACTTTACATGGTGGTACTTTGGGTACTTCGCAGATTCAAAGTGCCCCAATGCTTGCCCGTTACCCAGACACTGCATATCTTGCTCATGGTAACTACGGCGTGCAATATAATTTAAGATTGCCGTTATATAACAATACGACCGACATGCAAACAGTCAGCATATCGATTCAAACACCCATTAAAGAAGACCAATTAGTAAAAAAAGGGCTAAGGTTTTTTAGTATTCCCGAAAAAGCAACATTTTTTCGCGGCACAGTCCGGGTTACTTACCGCGATGATTTAGGTAAAGCCCAAAGTCAGTACGTGCATTTAGTTCAGAAACGCGGACAACCTGGAGAATCGTTGGTTTCGATACCAATCAAGCCACGCGATCGCAAACTCGTCGAAGTTGATTTTCTCTACCCCCCCGATGCAACCCCACCCCAAGTACTAACAGTTACTACATTAAATAGTAATAATATGCCAATACCAAACCAACCCGTCCCGTAGGAATATGTCTGTTTAGACGTAGGATAGGCATCCTGCCTGTCCGTTCTCAACGTAGAATAGGCATCCTGCCTGTCAGGGCAAATATAGGATTCTTTTATATTTTCACCTTTTGATCGCAGTATTACCAAACCATAAATTACATAACATATAAAATAACTAACTTTGTAATTATCAAAACATTTTCTCATCTTCAAAATATATAAAAATGTAGATGTACTCCAGTCAAATTTACTGAATATTAATAGTTGAAACGCCACAAAACTACTTAGACAAATAAAAACATGTCATTAGCGAAACGTTGTGTAGCCGAGTTCATAGGGACTTTTTGGCTAGTTTTTGGTGGCTGTGGAAGCGCTGTATTGGCAGCTACATTTACAGCAGAAGGAGCAAGATTAAATGGAAATACAGCATTTCCTTTAGGTATTGGTTTATTAGGAGTTTCGCTGGCATTTGGATTAACAGTAATGACAATGGCTTATGCTATCGGTCATATTTCTGGCTGCCATTTAAATCCAGCAGTTTCATTAGGCTTATGGGCAGCGAAGCGCTTTCCGGGGAGAGATTTGCCAGGGTACATTATTGCTCAAATATTGGGTGCGATCGCAGCAGGTTTTGTTTTAGCAATGATTGCCACAGGTAAACCAGGATTCGATCTCGTAGGAAGCGGATTTGCAGCTAATGGTTTCTCGGAACATTCACCAGGTGGTTATTCGCTGTGGGCTTGCTTCATTACCGAATTAGTGCTAACTTTCATGTTTCTACTGATTATTTTAGGTGCAACAGACCGTCGTGCCCCTCAAAATTTCGCTCCTGTTGCTATTGGTTTGGCATTGACACTAATTCATTTAATTAGCATTCCCGTCACTAACACATCAGTAAATCCTGCCCGTAGCTTGGGCCCTGCTGTATTTGTTGGTGGTTGGGCAACACAACAATTATGGTTATTCTGGGTTGCACCTATTCTGGGGGCAATATTTGCCGGATTTGTTTATTCGCAGTTTTTGGAAGTACCCAAAACACAAACGGAGTTATAAGAATGTTAGGAATTAGTTGATTAAAATAGTCTAATTTACAAGAAACCCGGCTTTTTTGAAAAGCCAGGTTTCTAAATAGACCTAGTACTGTCCAAAAAAATAAGGTGCGTTACGCTTTTGCGCTACGAACCCCAATACTGCGTAGGTTTTGAAGTTTTCCCAAAATAGATCCACCATTATCCCCCGATAAGTTGGGGGACTTTGTAAGGCTTTTAGCCCCCCAACTTATCGGGGGGTTGGGGGGATCTAAAGCTATCCCTTGCAGCATTGCTACGCACCCTACTTTGAATATAAGATTCTTGTATTGTATTATCCAACCCGCTGAATACCGACGTGCTTCACAAACGCATACCAATCCTGCGAAAATCCCTTAATTTCAAGACCATCAAGCGCAAACTTCACATGATTATCCAAGACTGCAAACTTAACAAAATTACTAGCATCCGGCAAACTTGTTGCCAAAATCAACTCAGTACCAGCGGGAATTAGTTGCTTCGATTGGTCGTTAAGAACACTCGAATCGATGGGTCTGCGTTTAATAAATGTATCAACATTGAAAACAAGCTTTAAAAACCCTTGCTGAACACCAAGCGTACTGCGGTTGACAGTAATATTCGCTACATCTTTTTGAGTCTGCTTGGCAATAACCGCTTCAACAGTTGTTGCAGTCACAATGGGTTCTTGAATAATTTGTACGTGGTCTGCAAACGCGAACCAGTTAGCAAAACCTTTTAATTGAATATTTTGAAGACCAATTTTGTAATGGTCGTTAGAACCAGGGGGAATATTATAGGATTGCAGCACTAGTGTAGTACCAGCAGGGATATCTTGACGTTTGGTGCTGGGTAATTGACTCGCTTGAATTGGTTCTTGTTTGATAGTGCTATCTTTGATGAAAACGATTCGATTTAGAGTCATATTCTTTACCTTGGGAAATTAATCAAACCTGATACTGCTTGCTTCAACTGATACTGCCACAATTACGGATGCAAGCAATAAATATACCTATTTTTTTTATGTTGCTTGAAGACATTAGGCTGTAATCAATACAACACATAGAATAGGGCACGACATCATACAATACATAGAAAAGGGCACAACACTGTTGTGCCCCTACGATGTTTATAATGAACTCGGCTGGTATATTACATCTAGCAATAGTTATAGAATTAACTCAGTAACTGCTCTCCCAAACACCCGTAGGGCACGATATATCGTGCCCGGATACCGTTAACCTCGTTGAAAACCCTTTGCTGCTGGTTTTTGATTTTTTGGTTTAGATTTTGGTTTATGGACTTCGGCAACAGCTTCTTGAAATAGATTATGTAAATGTAAAGGTACGCTGGCTATTTCTGGTAATTCTGGTTCAATAAGTTTGCCGTGACTTTC
>JANNFJ010001420.1:0-13655 GCA_031379725.1 Calothrix sp. OTE_75_metabat_31 | reverse complement strand
CCCCCCACAAAAAAAAACAAAAATTTGTATAAATTTTTGCACAACACTATATCTCCCCGGTTTTTGGGGGGGGGGGGGGGGGGCCCCCAGACCCCGCCCCTACGAATACATTTATATTGCTGTTAATGAATTGGTGTTCGGTTTTTTTGTCCGTCTAGGGAATTAGGATGCAAAAAGCATTAAGCTTCCGGTTCTACACCTAACGCTCTTAATTGAGCAGCCAAGCGTTCAGCTCTTTGGCTTTCGATTTGGGCCCTCTGGCTTTCTATTTCGGCTCTTTCTTCGCCAGTTAATAAAAAATTACCTTGCGAATCCCACCAACGCAACCAAGGTAACGTGACATTTTGATATTGTCCTTGCCAAATACCTAACTCAATTCCCAAGGGATTAATTGAGTAATGTCCGCGTTCGTTTGCTGGCAATAAATGATACTGCCCTTCAACCAAGTGGTAAACTTCGACAGTGGCTTTATTCGCTTCGTAAATGGCATAAAAAGGTGGACGAATCACGTGCTCGTAAATCCAAAATTTACCCGTCCAAGGTGTTTTGTCCCGCTCCTCGCTACCATTGCCAAAGACAAATTCTATTACGATTAACGGGGCAATATATTCTTGCCACAACACATAGGAGCGTCGGGTTACTCCATTGAAAGTAGATGGCACATTGGGCACATAGAACCAATCAGGAGCCTCTGCACCTCGTTCTGGGGGGTCGGTCTAGCGCCAGTAGATGCCTAAGTCCTGACCGATACAATATTGACCATCAGGATTTAGTTGTTTGAGGACGGGTGTAATTGAGTCAGTCAATACAATACTTTGGGGATGCTCTTGCCACTTCTTGCCAAAGGCACGCTTTGCGAACACAAAAGTTCCATCAGACTCAGGTAGTTGCGTGTGGTCGGGGAGAGTGGTAAGGGTCGGTGGGTTGCTAGCAGTCATTGGGCAGCCCCTTTTTTGGTATTTTACTTAATTTATCGCAGTTTTAAGTGGATAGGAGACGGGGAGAGAGCTGAAACTCTTGCCTTCGCGTTAATATATTTCTTGTGCGATACAACCTTCTCAACGATATTGTCAATAATGGCTCACGCTGATACTTACGAACATATTGCTAAGGCTGCACTCAATCAATATGACGTGGTTCCGTCAGAAATTCGGTTCTTAGGTCATAGTGGAAACGTAACTTTTTACGTGGAAACACTACAGTCAAATTTCCTCCTCCGCATTCACCAAGCATTGCCAGGGTTACAGGATGATATATGGCAAAAACCAGATGTTATCGAATCAGAACTCAAGTGGCTTACAGCTTTGCGCCACGAGACTAATATAACAGTGCAAGAACCAGTAGAAAATCTAGCGAGTAGATGGGTAACGCAAGTTTTGACAGACGATACCCAGGATGTTTTTAATTGTTCATTGCTACGTTGGATTGATGGCTGTGTCTCTAACATTGAGCGAACACCGCAACAAGCTTACAATCTCGGCTCGTTAATGGCTCAACTGCATCGTCATAGCAATGAGTGGAAGTTACCACAAAATTTTGTTCGTCCAGTATTTGATGAAAATCTTTTTCGCACAGCACTATCAGCATTTTACCCAGCCGTAACAATAGGCTTGGTTTCGCTGGAGCATTACGAGATGCTTACAGCAGCAGCCGAAAAGATTTTTGCCATGATGAAAACGTTTGGTACTGCACCAGATGTTTGGGGATTAATTCATGCAGATTTGCATGACGGCAATTATCTATTTTATAACAAAGAAATTCTACCAATTGATTTCGCTCGTTGTGGCTTTGGGCACTACCTTTATGATATTGGCGAATCAATCCAGTATTTAATGCCTCAAGTGAGAAACTCCTTTTTTGAGGGTTATCAAACTATTGGTAAGTTACCTGATGGTTACTTACAAGCAGTAGAAGGATTCTTTATCATGGCAACAATAGGTAATTACTCCTTTCATTTGAATAATCCAGAAGAACATAAATCGATTTCTGATGATGTGCAACATATTGCTAAGACGCTGATCAGTAAATATCTTGAAGACGAATCATTTTTGCTTGGCTGCTAATAATTTTTGCGATTCCCGAAGGGATCGCTACGCGAATCGCATCCTGCACCATGAAGATATAAATATTAAACAATACAAGTATTTATGAATTATCCGACTACGTTTGTGTCCGCCAGGGATTTACAATCGGGTAGTAGGTAGCAACCGACCCGAAAACCGGGTTAAGCTTAGTTTTAGAGTTGAATCAACTTTAAGCAAGATAATGAAGATTCCTAACCTTCCTTCTTTAAAGTGTTAATAGCCAGAGTATGATTGCAATAGATACTCCATCGGTAGAAACTAACTTGAAAAACAAGTAGGAGGTTGGAGCAATGGACGAACGTCATCGGTATTTGCGACTTGCCCTAGTTATTGTTGGAATTGCTTTTTTGCTAATTTATCCGCTTATGAAGCTTTGGGCATGGGGCTGGGCATGGCAACCAGTTCAACACGAAGACCAGCTTATGATTGCTGGGGTTTATGCGACCCTCGGTGTTTTCTTGCTGATTGCTGCTCGAAAACCAGAAGCCCATCTGAGTTTAATTTGGTTTACCGTTTGGTCAAGTGTTGTCCATGCAGTAATAATGGCTGTGCAGGTAGCCATTGACTCTGCCGAAAGGGGACATCTCGTTGGTGATATTCCAGCCTTGATTTTGGTGGCAATTGCGCTTGGTTCCCTAACGCCACGCCAAGGGAATAGCAAAGGTATAGATATAGAGACGGCATAACCAATTGATGGAGCTGACAAACGGAAATCTTGGTAATGATGCAAGTGTGAGGTTAAGCCAAGATAGCTGCTTATTAGGAAATTCAGCTTGGAAACCCTTGCTCTACTTAGGGTTTCCAAAATTACTACTTGGCGGCTGCGAGGGTACGTAGTCCTATGGTTAAAATTAATACTCGTTTTGAGAATATAAATTAAAGTTAATATATTTCAATAGTAGACTAATCTTGATTAGGCGATACCACGAAGTTGTTGCCAAGGGCATCGCGCAACCTCTGACTGATTAATTCATATCCCTACACCGAAATCATAAATAGAAAAGCAGCCGGAATCAACCAGCTGCCATCAAAAAATTATTACTGGATTTACCTAACTGCCCCAATTCCTGCCATATCCAAAATTGGTGCAATCAAATCTTCGCGTTTTACTGCCATCATATGCACACCTTGGCACAATTGCCTAGCTAATTGCACTTGTTCGGCAGCAATTTTCATCCCTTCTTCCAAAGGGTCTTTTGCCTGGGCTAACCTATCAATAGTATGCTGGGAAATATCCACTCCTGGAACCACACGGTTGATAAATTCGGCATTTTTTGCCGACTTTAACAAGAATATTCCTGCCAAAATTGGCTTGTTGGAACCTGCTGCGATCGCGTTCATGAATTTTTCCAATTTCTCAAAATCAGTTATTATCTGACTTTGGAAAAATTGTGCCCCTGCTGCCAATTTTTTCTCAAATCGACTTTGCAACCCCGACCAGCTAGCGCATTGCGGGTCGATTGCTGCACCTGGGAATAAATCTAACGTCCCATCGGTAAGGGGTTTATCGTTATAATCTACCCCCCTATTCAACTTCCCAATAGCTTGCAGCAAACGCACCGCTTCGAGGTCGAATACTCCCTTACAATCGGGGTGGTCGCCGGCTTTCACGGGGTCGCCTGTTAGCGCTAGGATATTACGGACACCCATCGCATGTGCCCCCATTAAATCGGCTTGTAATCCAATGCGGTTGCGATCGCGGCACGCAAATTGACAAATCGGTTCGATACCGTTTTGCAATAAAATTACTGAGGCAATCAGCGGGGTCATTCGCAATACGGCACGGCTACCATCAGTAATATTGACAGCATGAACCCTCCCCTTAAGGGTCGCTGCCATTTTTAACATGTGTTCTGGATTACCGCCTTTTGGCGGTGCAACCTCAGCTGTGATTAAGAAATCACCTGACCGAGCGGCTGCACGAAACGAACTGAACGTAGTTGGAATTTGTGTATCAAGCATAACATTGAGCATTTCGACTCTAGTATAGCTGTAACACAACTTTATGTTGATTGGACTTAAAGTGGTAAAGAATATCCCATTGCGATTTTTACATCTTTCAGGGTTTGGTTTGCTACTTCCTCGGCTTTTTGCCGTCCTTCACGCAAAACTGTCTCTAAATAGCCTTTTTCTGCCATAACTTCGGCATATTTATCTTGAATTGGTTTTAACACATTTATAGTCGTTTCTGTCAATAGCTTTTTAAAGTCACCCCAACCCATATCAATACATTCGGCTGCTACCTCTTCTTTCGTTTTCCCAGACAGCAACATATATATTGTTAACAAATTCTGACATTCCGGACGTTCGGAGTCATCAAAAGTCAAACCACGAACTTGGTCAGTTTTGCAACGCTTAATTTTTTTGGTTATTTCGTCGGGTGAGTCAAGAATATTGATACGACTACCTTCTGCTGGGTCTGACTTCGACATTTTCCGTGTCCCGTCAGTCAAACTCATTACCCGTGCCCCATCTTTGCGAATTAGAGGGTCGGGGGATTTGAGAATTTTTTTGCCTTTGCCAAATTGGTGGTTGAATCTGTCGGCAATATCTCGTGTTAATTCCAAATGTTGCTTTTGGTCCTCACCCACAGGGACTTTATCGGCTTGATACAGTAAAATATCGGCAGCCATGAGGACGGGATAATCGAGCAACCCAACACCAACATTTTCGCCTTGTTTAACGGCTTTTTCCTTAAACTGAATCATATCAGTTAGCCAGTTCATGGGGGTGATACAATTGAGCAACCAAGTTAGTTCGCTATGTGCCGAAACGTGCGATTGGACAAAGATAGTAGAGTGAGTCAAATCAAGACCGCACGCTAAATATACCGCTGCGAGATTATAAGTATTAGTCGCCAATTCTTCTGGCTTATGGGGTACAGTAATCGCATGTAAATCGGCAATAAAAAGGAAATTTTCATATTGTTCTTGATCCGCTACCCAGTTACGGATTGCACCAAAGTAGTTGCCCAAGTGCAAATTACCAGTTGATTGAATTCCAGATAAAACTCGTTGCCTAACCATAGATTCTAATTTAATAATTCCGTCATTTTAAAAATATACATGCGAAGAAGGAGAAAAGCTTATTTATTTTGGGATTTGTACGGAGTTTACGAATAAACTGATGTATAACAATAAATATAGCTAAACCCGCCCCTGATTAGGCAATTTAATATATTCACAGTTCGGATATAATTTTTCTTGAATATCGGTAGGAGTAAACACCAATCTCCAGGAATCAATTGAAACTTCAACACAATCATCAATATCGCCAATACTATTTTCAATTGCAACTGTATCATCGTGATGGCGCTTTTTTAATTTTAAGCAAAGTTCTTTTTTCGCATGAGCCTGTGCAGTTTTTTTGTCGCTAGCAATATAAAACCCTGACTGATGAACTTCTCCAAAAAAGTTTGGTTCATATGCACCAAAATTGATGAAATATAACTTCAAATCGCTTTCATTATTTGATAATTTGGCTGGGATGACTTGAATCTGATATCTATCCACATAATTTAATTCTATCCACGCATCAATATGCAATCCTTTGCGAATTCCAAACCATTTTTTCTCTAACATTGGAAATGTCTCTTCTAAAGTAGAAGCAACTGCAAATACAACATCATGCACTTCAATATTACATTGCTTGGCATGACCGCCTAAATATATAGCAAATAATTTATTGTCACACATATTGCTAACTTGGTTGTAACTTTATTATTTAGTGTTATTAATTGCTAAAACTATTGTAAAGCATTCCTGACAAATAGAAATAATTGTAAGTTGGGTGGAGCGTAGCGTAACCCAACAATTATGTTGGGTTTCACTTCGTTACACCCAACCTACGTCTACGTCGAATTAACTAATCAAGCAACTGAATCATAAGCTTTAATTAGCTGAATAGCCGACTTCTCAAGTAAACTTTGTTCCTCATCATTTAGTGGTGCTAACAACTTGCGTGCAATACCTTGTTTGCCGATAACACAAGGAAGACTTAAAATAACATCCTCTCCAACTTTATAATGTGAATCCGCTCTCACCGATACAGTAAATATCTTTTTCTCATCGCGTAAAATACTATCAACTAATTGACAAGCAACCGTTGATATGCCATAACTAGTACCACCTTTACGTTCGCCGATTGCATAGGCACGTTCGTGGATAATTTGCGGATACTCGGTTTTAATTTGTGCGAACGAAGTACCTTCTTTAAAGGGGAATTTATCTAAAGGAATTGCTCCAATGAACGCACTTGACCAGAGAAAAAATGCACTCTCTCCATGCTCACCGATAACGTAAATATTAACCTCTTGTTTGCTGACATCGAGCAACTTACCAAACTGATATTTAGTTCGTGCAGTATCTAAAACTGTACCCGAACCGATAATCAAATTTTCCGCACGAGTCGAAGTAGCGATCGCAATTCGTGTCAATACATCAACCGGATTACTGATAATAATTACAACAGCATTTGGTGCTACACGGTCGAGTTCTTTAATAGTTTCCCGCATAATACCTGCATTATCGCCCAACAAATCTAACCGATCTTGACCTTCTTTGGCTTGGGCACCTATTGTCACAACAATAACGTCACAATCAGCTAAATCTTCATACTTATCGGATGGTAGTACATCGCATTCGTCAAGTAAGGGAATTGCATCTTCAATATCCCATGCTTCCCCCTCGGCTTTGGATATAGTGCGGTTATATAGTACAACCGACACGCATACACCCATCATTACCAAACCATTTGCTACTGCATTACCAACACGACCTGCACCCACAATACCGACTTTAGATAAATTTCTACTCATGCTTTTATATTTACGCTGGAAGGCTTTTATTCCCTTGTCATACTAATTGACCTACAGTAAATTACATCTATCGTTCGTAGTAAGCGCTGTCTTCGCTTATATACTAAAAACGGGTTAAAACTTTACTTTTAAACAAGCGTCAAAGTCTTTAGATGCTACCCTGCAAGAACGCTGCGCGTTGGCGTAGCCTGCGCTTTGCGCTTACGTTCCACCCTGCAAGAAGCAAGCTACAGCATGACAAAAATCAAGATTCTACCCGTTTGCAATATAATTAAAATCAAAACCCCAAAAATGAACGTACTCTACCCACCCAGAGAACCCTACAACGAAGGTAAATTAAAAGTATCCGATATCCACACAATCTATTATGAAGAATCGGGAAATCCCCAGGGTAAACCGATAGTATTATTCCACGGTGGCCCCGGTGGTGGATGTCCCCCATATTATCGTCAATTTTTTAATCCAGAAAAATGGCGATTAATTATGTTTGACCAGCGTGGTTGTGGTCAGAGTATACCTCATGCCGAATTGCGCGAGAATACAACTTGGGAATTAGTTAAAGATATTGAAAAAATCCGCGAATATTTAGGTATCGATAAGTGGGTGGTATTCGGTGGTAGTTGGGGAAGTACGCTATCTTTGGCATATAGTCAAACCCATCCCGAACGTTGTAAAGGGTTAATTTTACGCGGTATTTTTATGCTGCGTCAGTTAGAGATTAATTGGTTTTATCAAGAAGGTGCAAGTTATATTTTTCCGGATGCTTGGGAAGAGTATTTAAAACCAATTCCACCCGAAGAACGCGATAATTTGCTATTAGCATATTACAAGCGCTTGACAAGTAATGATATGAAAGTTCGGTTAGAAGCTGCCCGTGCTTGGTCGGTTTGGGAAGCCAGTACTAGTCGATTATTTTTAGATAAACAGCTTATGCAACTCTTTGGTGAAACCGAATTTGCCGAGGCATTTGCACGCATTGAATGTCATTATTTTGTGAATAAAGGCTTTTTTGAAGATGACGACCAATTACTGAACAATGTTGATAAAATTCGTCATATTCCCGGTGTGATTGTCCAGGGAAGGTACGATGTAGTTTGCCCAATGATATCAGCTTGGGAGTTACATAAAGCTTGGCAAGATTCTAAATTAATTATAGTTTCTGATGCAGGACATTCGATGAGCGAACCGGGAATTATGAGTGCTTTAATTGATGCGACCGATAGGTTTAGCGAGTTGTAGATTTAATCAAAGTAATGGGGAGAAACTTTAAAAAAAGTTGCCAAACTATTTATTTGATTTTTACTCAGCTTGTATTCACCATCTAATATTTGTATAAAATTAAAATCTGTTCCGCAAATAGATGTTAAATCTTGGGGTTGAAGATTAGATTCTTCTAACAAAGCTTTGAGAAGTTCAACTCCTTTAAGGGTTGGTATTGCTTCGTGTTGCTGTTCGTAATCGTAAACCAAAGTACCTAACACTTTGAGATAATCTCTATCATCTTGTGAAAGATTTTGACTATCGAGGATCGAATTAATTCTATCTTGAGTGGCAATCAACTCAAGTTCATTAGTGATTGGTCGTGGGGGAAAGGTTGTAATCAGTTGAATGTAATAGCTACTAGGAGTTTTTAAACCACTCGTCATTTTTCCAGTTATCCTTATCATAGTCTGCGTGGGTAAGTACGGCACGAACAAATGCTATCTGATATTCATAATCTATATAAGTTATAAGTCGATAATTGTTGCCACTGATATTAAAAACGATAAAATTAGCAACTAAATCTGCCGAAGGGAAAACTTGGCATAAGCTACTAAAGTGTTCAAAATGGCTATCAGATACACGCTGATACCATAATACAAGTCCAGTTTGAGAGTTGGAATGCTTTTCCCAAAATTCCCGAAGTGTTCTTTTGCTAATAACACGCATCATTTAAATGCTTCTGGTTGTAAGCATAATTATAAACTTTAATGCTCTATGAAAAAAGGGTGAGCAAAGATACTCACCCGAATAAAATACTTTGATGCTAGGTTACAGTAATATTACTGTGCCCAAACTATCAATCTAGGTTCGTAGCAATTAGCTAAATGAGGGTGTTTGGGTAAAACACGCAACGACAAGCCTTGTAAACCAGATGTATGATATGCTACTTCTACATTGTAGAGATTCAAGCTGTTAGAATCAGTACCTTGGTTTTCCATCACTACAGGTTCACCGTTGACAATTTCACCGTTAGCATCGATTGCACCTTGGTACAATTCGACTTGAATATCGTCTTTACTCAAGGAAGCTAAATCGACTTTAGCTTTAACGGTAATGGTTTGGTTAACCTTGACATCAGTATTGGATGAAATATCAATGTCTTTAATTTTGAT
The DNA here is from genome assembly GCA_031379725.1 of Calothrix sp. OTE_75_metabat_31. Taxonomy (GTDB): domain Bacteria; phylum Cyanobacteriota; class Cyanobacteriia; order Cyanobacteriales; family Nostocaceae; genus JANNFJ01. The sequence continues at coordinate 4,380 of JANNFJ010001420.1, read as the reverse complement.
GTTGTACCAACTTTCGTTAAGTTTGGTTTTCCAATCAGCAAGTTCTTTGGCTGGAGCGTAATTTTTCGCAGTTAGAGTATGATAGCGATCGCTTGCGGGGAAATATGCTCGTTGTGCGTATTCTCCTACCATCCGTGCTGTATTAAAGAAGGGACAATTCAAGCGAATAGCGTCTTTCATCTTTGCTATCCAACGACGAGGTAACGCATCGGCATCACGGTCGTAGAACAAAGGTACAACTTCTTTCTCTAACAAATCGTACAAATCATTTGCTTCGATTTCGTCTTGGTATTCGGAATCGTCGTACATTTCACCATGTCCGATAGCCCAACCAGTCCGCACGTAATCGGCCTCATCCCACCAACCATCGAGTACGCTGAGATTGGGCAACCCGTTCATTGCTGCTTTCATCCCACTGGTTCCCGAAGCTTCACGAGGACGACGAGGTGTATTTAACCAGATGTCGCATCCAGCTACCATCAACCGGGAAATGTAAATGTCGTAGTTAGGAACAAACACAATTTGTTTTTCTAACTTCTGTTCCTTGATGAAACGGTTAATATCCCGAATCAATTCTTTACCGGGAATATCTTTCGGATGTGCTTTCCCAGCAATTACAAACTGTACCTTTAAATCTTTGTTGGCCAGTAATATTTTTCTAATGCGTTCTATATCGCGCATCCACAATGTAGCACGCTTGTAGGTGGCAAAACGACGAGCAAAACCAATTGTAAACACCTTTGGGTCGAGAACTTCCTGCGCTTGAGCAATATCCGAAGGAGAAGCACCGCGATCGCGTAAATGGCGAACTAACTGCTCCCTTACATACAAAACCATATCCAAACGGCAGCGTTCGTGATTTCTCCACAATTCTTCATCAGGTATGGCATCCATCCGTTCCCACAACGGACTATCTACACCTGCTGATGACCAATTGGGTCCCAAATAGCGGTCGTATAATTCTTGTGTAGATTTAGATACACAACTGCGAGCGTGAACGCCGTTGGTAATTGCCCCAATTGGTACTTCCTCAACGGGTACATCTTTCCACAATCCCTTGAACATTTGCCGCGACACAACACCGTGTAACTGTGCAACTCCGTTCGAGAAGGTAGCCATTTTCAAAGCCAAGACTGCCATACTAAAGGGTGCAGATAAATCCCCAGTATTTTCACGTCCTAACCCTAAAAATTGTTCCTCATTCATACCAAAAATATCTGCGTAATATCCCAGGTAATGAGTCATCTTGTCGGGTGCAAACAAGTCAATTCCCGCAGGTACGGGAGTATGGGTAGTAAAAATATTCGAGGAAACTACTACCTGTTTGGCAGTGGCAAAGCTCAACCCTTCCTCTTGAATCAACATCCGAATGCGTTCGAGGGCAGAAAACGCTGCATGTCCCTCGTTCATGTGGTATGAGGTAACTTTTTTGCCCAGCGCTTTCAACATCCGCACCCCACCAATTCCCAACATAATCTCTTGGTGGATACGCATATCGATATCACCACCATACAACTGGTCGGTAATATCGTGGTCGTAGGGGTTGTTCGGCTCGATGTTGGTGTCCATCATGTAAAGTGGCACTGAACCCACCTGGACGCGCCACACGCGGGCGTAAACTGTACGTCCTGGGTAAGGTACTTCGATTCGCAATTCCGAACCGTCGGGATTGCGTTCGAGGTGCAATGGCATGTTGTAAAAATCGTTGCTCAAGTAACGCTCTTGCTGCCAACCATCAGCATTTAGATACTGAGCAAAGTAACCTTGTTGGTAGAGTAAACCGACACCAACCAATGGCAAACCCAAATCGCTAGCTGATTTGAGATGGTCCCCAGCGAGTACGCCCAAGCCACCTGAATACACTGGCAAACAATCAACTAGTCCAAACTCGGCAGAGAAATAGGCATAGCATTCTTGCGAGCCTGTGCGTTGTTTTTGATACCAAGTACGTTCTTTGAGATATTCTTCGAGTTGAAGTGCAGCACGATCCATTTGTGCTAAAAAGCCTTCATCTTCAACTACTTCCATTAATCTAGCTTGGCTGATAGTGCCGAGCATCAAAACGGGATTATGATGGCTAGACTCCCATAAATCGGGGTCTAAACGGCGAAATAAATCTTTAGCTTCAGGACTCCAATCCCAGTGCAAGTTGCCTGCAAGTTGCCGCATGGGTTCGAGACGTTCGGGAAGCGATGGTGAGACGTTAAAAGTACGGATTGGCTGCATAGGTTCGGGAAAATTTCAGGTCGAGAATAAGGGTATTGTTGACTGTCTTTACCCAATGTTGCTAATTATTTATACTGTGTTTGTGAGCAGTTGCTGACTTTGTAAAGTTTTTTTAATGTCTTCGATTTTCGCGGCTAAAGCTAGCTTTGAATACCTTCCTGATTGTATTGCTGTATGCTGTTTGTTGTCTTGGGTATCGTAAAACTTAACGATTCGCAGTCAAATACTGGGTTAAACGAGCAAAAGTTTATTAAAGTTGAAACTTTGTGATATGAACATTTGCCAGTATTGTTGGGTCAGACAGCATAAAAAATTAGCTAACCGGATTGTAAGCATCTAATTTGCGTCTGTCACCCCAAAAATTTACGTAGCTTGTGCTTTTATTTGTTGTTTATAGAACTTGGGTTTACACTCAAATGCTTGTGGTTAGTATTGATATATTCAAAAATTAATTTAATATTAAAGTTTTGAAGATAGAATCCCGGCATCTTGAAGATACCGGGATTCTGAGAAATATTTGAGAAATATTTTAGAAATATTGGACTCGTGCATCGAAACCGCGATCGCGTAATTGTCGAGTTAGCCTTTCAGCATCACTGCGGTCTGGAAATGCACCAGCATTGACAAAATCTCCCCTTCCAGATTTATCTTGAAAAGCTTGGGGTATATACTGACGCACGCGGTTTAGGGTATCATTACCCGTGAGGGGGATAACTACTACATATCGCTTAGTATTTTGGTTATTATCTGGGGGTCGGCTGGTGGTATTGGTAATACCTAATGCTTGCCAAGTGGGAGCATCGACAAACCCTGTGGGACTTAATCTCGAATACTGTTGAAATTGTGCCACTGCATCTCTTGTTGCAGGCCCGTAATATCCATCAGCATTATCCCTAAAAAATCCCCACTGCTGCAATCGTTGTTGGACGAGAATAACGCGATCGCTTCGTTCTCCCAAGCAAATCTCGCGTCTTTCCGTAGAACAATCAATAGGAGGATTCTGCCTAAGCCGTTGAGAAATTCGTGCCAAAGTTTGCGAATCAGCAACCCCGTTGGAGATAAGTCCTTCCCTACTTTGGAAATTAATAACAGCAGTGCGAGTTGCTGGTCCAAAATACCCCGTGAGATTGGCTGTAAAAAGACCCAACTGTCGCAAATCTTGCTGTAATTGTCTTACTGACTGACCGCTATCTCCTTCGTTTAAAATATTGTCGCCATTACCTTCACCTATGCCTGTAGTTGCAACTCGAACTGCATTGAGTGTTCTACTACCAACTACACCATCAGGATTAATTCCATTCGCACGTTGGAATCTAATAACCGCAGCTTGGGTTAGTTGTCCAAAGTTACCATTTACCGGGCCATTGTAGTAACCCAATTGCTTTAAATTTCGCTGCAAATTACTCACAGCAGCACTGCTACTACCCAAACGCAAAACACCGCTATTGGTAGTACCACCACCTGTACTACGATTGCATTGCGATCGCAATAACTGTTCGGTTCGTGGTCCCACAGTCCCAATTGCAGGTAGTCGGTTTTTTTGTTGAAACCGGGTAACAGCACTTTGAGTCAAAGGGCCGTAATTACCTGTGACTGGACCTCGGAAATATCCTAATTGCTTCAAGCATTGCTGAATAGTTGTAACACTAGTTGCTGCAGCGGCTTTTTGAGCAGTTAAAGTCTGTCCGACTAAATTAACAACAGCCAGCGATAAAAAAACAGGTAAAAAACGCATCACCGCATAACTAGATAAATTTTTCCAATTCCTGAATGTTGAACCGCAGGCCGAATCAACTCGTACTTTTGTACTGTCAAGATTTGTGGGTGTTTCGTCAGGTGTTTCATAGATTGAGGCACGATGCAGATAACCAATGTTTTCCATAAATTTTACCAAGAAAGTTTTTTGGGGTTAAGTAAATTTCCTGTTACGGTCTAATCGCTTACAGGTGTCGCTTCTTGATGTATATATCGGAAGATTTAACTACCTACCGAATCGGCTGGAGTTTTCAAAGGTTCGTTTACTATATGGAATCACATCCATCTAGTTGTTTTCCGGTAACAACTCAAAATTTTTGCTACAACAGGCTTTTTTACAAGAAAAAACTAATAATGCCAAAAACTAATAATGCCAAAAACTAATATGATACCTTGCAC
>JANNFJ010001395.1:0-3235 GCA_031379725.1 Calothrix sp. OTE_75_metabat_31 | reverse complement strand
GCCCATTTGTCGGATTGTGTTACTAGGCTACCATCTGCTTTGCTGTCTGCTTGCACTTGTCCGAAGTCTTGGATGAGTTGTTTTCCGACTTGGTTGGTGGTTGTTTGTGCAAATTCGTGAATTTTTTTCCAATCTGGCATTGGGGATTTTGGGTGGGGGTTGGTTTGATTGGGTCGGGGTGGGTTTATTTATGTATTTCGTTTGGCCAATAATATTTTTCGTTAACCCACCCCTACCTGGGCCTACACGGTTTTTTTAATCTAACTCTTGTTCTAATATTGTTGCGATCGCATCCTTGGCATTGCGTTGAAATTCGCTGACGTTGACTCGGCTTAAAAATAATAATGCCACAATCATACCAATGGCTTGGATGGTGAAAACAAAGCTATATGATGCAAATACTGTATTGAAAAGTTTTTGACCTAAGTTTAATGCTGCACCACCGGATACTGTCGCTAATCCTCTTGCTAATGCTTGGGCTAATCCCCACGCCCCTACAAATGTACCAGCTGTTTGGGCTGCGGTGAGGTCTAACATTAAACTAAGTGCGCCGGTTGTAGTGACTCCGGATGCTAATCCGAATAATACTAGACTCCATTGTAAGACTTTGGGGTTTGCTGTTGTTCCAGCTAGGATGATTAATATTAAGCAAATGGCTACAGCTATACAGCCAATTTTTGTGGTGTTTTTTTTACCGATACGTGGGGTAATTACGAGTCCGGTTACAGCTAAACCAATTAATGTACCACTGCCAAAGAAGGCGTTCAATTTGGTTGTTTCGGAAATGGTCATTTCAAATATTTCTTTACCGTAGGTTTCCATGATGGCATCTTGCATGAATAAGCTGATGGTCATGATCAGTAAGAAGGTAAAAAATATTCCGGTTTGGGGGCTAGCTGTGAGAATTTTTAAAGCTTGATTAATGGTAATTTTGTCTTCTCTATTGGCGACTGTACCACGGGTAGAGAAGCGTGAATATTTTTTTTCGACTCCTAACACTGAGAATACGCATAACCCGAAGACAAATGCGGGGATAATGGTAAAAAGTCGATTTACTTGAGTTTGGATAACTTCTACGGGTGCGTTTAATTCGATTTGCTTAAGTAAACTGCCACTCGTGATAGCACCGATAATAATACCGACCATTAGCATTGACCAAACGATACCAACGATTTTTGACCGATTGTCTTCGTCGGAGATGTCAACCAGGAGTGCAGTGAAGGGTGTGGAACTAGCGCTAATTGCAATACCGTACAATGCGAAAATTAAAGCAAGTATTGCTACCCAACCATTTGTTTGAATTGACCAACCAGTATTTTGTAAGCTTGCACCAACCTGCCATACTACTTGTACTGCAATTGAGGATGCGATCGCAAACAGTCCGGCACCTAACCACACATAACCCGTGCGATGATAGCCAAATAGTGGTTTGGTATCGGATGCTTGTCCAAACCAAATGCGGATTGGGGCCACGAATTGATGCATTGCGATCGCAAGTGCTGTAATTAGGGCTGGAATTTTAAGTTCACCGATCATAATTCGATTCAACACTCCTAGTGTGAGAACCGACATGATGCCCAAACCCATCTGGAATAAACCGAGTCGAAACATCGTTAATATATCGACTTTGGGCAGATTAGATGTACTAGTTGAGTGCGAATCTGATAAATTTCCGCTTGTCATTGTGGTTGTCAGCTAATTAATTGAAATTTTATGACCTTTATTTAAGGATAAACCTGTCTAAGATGTATGAGCCTGGAATCTCTAAAATTTCGGGTTAATAATGTTCTACTGAGGTTAAGGAATGTTGGGTTATAAGGACAGGGATAACCCGCCCCTACGAGTGTCAAAAATAAAAAAAACTAATATATTTTGTGTGTGCAAAAATTATTGTCTGTTATGATTACGAGTATTTATTATTTCCGTAATATTACACATGACAAGCAAATTATTACATCGGTTTGGATTCACAGTGATGGGTGCTGTATTGAGTTTTGTTGCGACGACTAACTCTCTACCTGCCAAAGCTCTTACAATCAAATCCGATAGTGGGTTGAACGAATCGTGGTCATTTTCCTTTAAAGACTATCCAATTCAACATCAAGGTGGAGCTGTAATCGATTTGAATGTTGGTTACAAATACAAGGATGGGATTGGGAAAAATGACCCGTTTGAATATCCAGAATTTACGCAAATTTATAACTACATCGATAAATACCTCGTCAATTATCCCAACGAAACTGATTTTTGGGAAATCCTCAATAAGAATTTAGTTACCGATTTACTTACAAAACCAGTTCCTACGACTTTTGGATTCGATTATAAATTAGCCGATGTTGTCGATAACTTAACTGTAGATATCGACGTTTTACCCGGTTCATCGGGAATCAATATTCCTCGCTCCAGTGCTGTTACAGGTACACCTGTTAATGGTAAAGTAGAACTGGATGAATCATGGGATTTTGCTTTCAAAAACTACCAAATTCAGCATCAAGGTGGAGCAACAATTAACCTTGATGTTAGTTACGATTACAAAGATGGTATTGGCAAAACTGACCCTTTTGAATATCCAGAATTTACGCAAATTTACAACTACATTGATAAATACCTCGTCAATTATCCCAACGAAACCGACTTTTGGGAAATCCTCAACAAAAACCTTGTCAATGATTTACTAACTCAACCAATTCCGACAACATTTGGATTCGATTATAAACTTGCTGATGCTGTTGATAACCTAACTGTAAAAATTGACGTTTTACCTGGTTCGTCAGGAATTAAGATTCCCCGTAGCAGCAAAGTTACTGGTTCTGTTCCCAGAAGTGCCTCTCCTCAACCTACTCCTATTCCCGAACCAGCAATAGTACCAGCGCTGAGTATAATTGTTCTTGCTGGTTTAATGCTCAAGAAACGCAAACAGTAAGTTATCAATTTAGCAGCATAGAAAACAAAAAACGACCCAAAAGCAGAATTTAATCAAAGATAGAGAAACACGAATCAAATTAATATCTTTGATTGAACGAAAAATCTGTAGGGGCAGTTAGGCATCGTGCCGTTGGTACTACCTGAACCACCAGTACCATAGCGTTTCTCAGTCTCATGAGGTACAGCAATTTTATACCAAGATAAGGGCGCAATGCCTTGCGCCCCTACATACGTACCTCACCTGGTTGGGAACTACTATGTTAATAATTCTGAAATAATTGAACATCAACTGGTTTGAAAAATCAGGTAT
>JANNFJ010001377.1:0-19689 GCA_031379725.1 Calothrix sp. OTE_75_metabat_31 | reverse complement strand
ACCCCCATATCGCCAACTAACATAAGCTTGGCAAATTTCATCGATAACTAATGCGTCTTCGTGAGGATGATGCTGATACGAACTTTGTGCGTATTCTAACGGTGTTTGGGCTGGATGTTTGCCCAACCCTTTTATATCCGTCCATTGCAGCATCTGTTGGTAAAGTCTTTCCATCGCTGGCAACTTCCGCAAAGCCGCACGGTTACGAAGCTTCTGCCATTGTTGCATTGCCCACCAACCAAGAAATGCAACTCCCGTTGTGACTATTAACCCTTTGAAAACACCCACCCAACCCTGGGTAAATAAGCCAAAAAACCACACAAAAATTCGTGCTAACCCAGAAAATATTGCCCCAAAAACATTATTGAGGAATCCTGTTATAGGAGATGGTAACCAACCTGCTATCCACTTCCAAAATTGTTGAAGAACTGTAAATGTTTGCATTTCCTCAATCGAAGGGGGAATCAGGGGGTGATTGGGGATAGGGTCAAACGCAAACCAGCCATATTTAGGAAAATAGACCTCGGTCATCGCATAAGCATCGGTATTGCGGACAATATAAAGTCCTGTAAACGGGTTAAACTGTCCGGGGGCAAAACCTGCAATTAATCGAGATGGAATGCCAATCGAACGTAGCATCACTGTCAAAACAGTGGAGAAATGGTCCGGATAACCGCCTTTATGCTTGAATAGAAATGCTTCGACTAAATCTTCGTTTTCGTTTAAAAAGGGTAATGACTCGGCTGTATCGGGAATTTTATAGTTTATTTTTAGATATTGTGCTAGATAAAGCGCTTTTTCGTAGGGTGATTCCAGGCTTTTATCTGATTTGCCAACGCGATTTTTATTATAGTCGGCAAGAATTTGCTCGGTTTTATAACGTACTTTTTCAACTATTGCCGGAGGAATTTGCAGGTAATAATTCTTAATATTATCGGGGTAATTGGTTGTTGCTTTACCCAATAGAGTGCGATCGCGGTATGGAACTTCAGAAACAACAGTATAAGTAAATCCGTCCGATAATTCAACAGGAGAACGCAAACCTTTTTCTGTATCCACAGCAACCATTGGTGCGGGAAAATAAATTTCCTTGGGTTGGGTCAGTGCAGGTACTAAGTTCGGCAAATCCGAGACAATGCTGTAAGTTTGAACAATTTCTTTCGTTTTCCCAGTTATTTCGGTGGGGGGAAGATATATTTGATACGACCAAGGCGAACGCCGAATCGTTTGTACCTTGTCGTTACGGGAGATTTCCCATCCCTTACTGGTATAACGGTCAAAACCTAAGACTCGCCAAAAACCTTCAGCTTGCGATCGCACCCGCATCACAACTTTCGGAACCATTTCCCCTCTCAGGTTCTGGTTCATCTGAGTATTAAAGCCGTAATAAGAACTTTTATCGACTGTTCCCGGTTGTCCATTTCCATTATTTCCAGCAGTACCGCTATTATTATTACCCTTGCCATTACCTTGGCGAACGTAACCAGGATTAATAATACTGCGTCCTGAAAAATTCCCCTTAACCTGAATATTGGAACTTACCGGAAACATTCGCAGTTGGTAGCCAGGAAATCGTGGTAAAACTGCAAAAATCCCTAGCCCCAGCACCACAATCAAACCAAAAAGTAGAACATAAGAAGGCAAAAGCGAAGAAGCTTTCTCGGCTTTTGCCTCTCGTGTCCTAACTTGTGTCTCAATAATACCCAACCGAGACCGATAGTCAAATACCAAAGCTGGCATTGCAACAGCTAAAAATACCAACAGCACAGGTGCAAACGCCAAAGTTTGGCTTAGTGTTGCAGCAACACCAAGCAAAATTAGCCCAATTACAATTGAATAGCCCAAATCCTTGCGACGGGGCATATCAAAGCTATGCAAAACCTGAAGTTGGATTAATAACTCAGCTAAAACCAACCGCGTATCATTCAATTCCCCTAACAATCGCCCAAAGAAGGCACCCAGTGCCATTAACATTCCAATGGCGATACAAAATTTAACAGCAATGTTACGGTCTTGGCGACGGTAGTGACTCCAAGTTGCACCCAGAATACTACCTAGCACCCCCCAGAGGCTAAATTGAGTTTCTGCTGCAATATCGGTTGCCACAATACCCACAATTACTAACGCGCTAACTAGCACTCGCAGGGCAATCGAGTTTTCGACTTCCTTACTTGATGAAGACGGTGTATTTTGCTGCCAGTCAATCCACCGAGGTAAACGCCAATGCCGACCGATCCTGGAAAAATTAAACATTTTGATTAGAAAGCAGCAGTTTCATATAAAAGCAAAGCGATACGTAGATGATAAAAGCACTTAGTTACTCAGGAAAACTAACTACGTAGCCCCCCAAGATAACTTTGTCGTGTAGACATCACAGGCACTGCGTTATCAACAAGAGTGACTCCACAATGCCTTTCCTAATGACCGCTTCATTAAACCAAGGATACGCTTTAAAACCAGGATCGTCATCTGTTCGCTACGGGCGTTTGTTCAGACTCAATTAAATCACGTTAGTAGTTATTGTTACCGTGTTGGCAAGATTAAAAATGTTAACGGTTGTTGGTCAATACCCGCTAATTGGACTTCGAGTGTGTAAGGTTGACGCGGTTGATTGCAGGTGATTTCTACACTCAGACATCCGGGGCTCGAAGATTGTGCCATTGAAGACGAACCATTTCCAAGAACTTTGAGAGTTCCTGTGGTTGGTAAATCGGCTTGAACGCAAAGAATAGCTTCTTGACCTTGTGGGAGGTATTCAACTTTGAGGTTGATTGCACCTGCACTGGTCAACCATTGCCTTTCAACTACCGCATTCGTAGCTGAAACTGGCAACGTCAAATCATCGAGCATTTGTTTTGCCGCCATTAACGACAAAGCCATTTGCTGACGTGGTTGCAATTCGGAGTAATCCCCATCGAGATTTGGCACATCTTTGAGTGCGATCGCAGAACGATAAGGACTTCTTAGCACCAAAGATGCTAAGTCATTAATCGTCTGCTGTTCGTTGGGGAAAAAGCTCTCCACTACCTGGACTAATTTTGCCCCTAAAGGCAGTGAAGATGTCACCAAAGCCTGACATTTTTCCAGCAATTGGCGAATAATGCGTTCGGGTAGGTTGATGGGCAAGTTGAGCGACGCTCGTGCTTGCTCCCATCCCCAACCGGGAACCAGCCCCATCGAGGGATTTTCCGCGAAATCTGGATAGTCTCGAAACTGACTTTCCCAAGGAAATAGAGGAGGATGGTTTTGGATCTGAGTTTGGAGCCGACGTTTAAGTACAGCTTGGAAACGTTCTTGCACAGTAGGAATTTCTCCTAATTGAAAGGTTTGGGGTATCGATTCTAACTGTTGCTTTCCATTGCTGGCAATGGGGGAAACAGCGGTAAAATTTACTACCCCGTTATTTTCTTTACAATCGACCGAAGTATCTTCAAGTGGTGTAGCATCTTCTGCTAACAACCACTTAAATAACTGGTTTTGTAAGGATTCTGAGTCACTATTCATGTGTAGATGCACCCGATCCGGACACTAAAGAGTTACGAATTTCCCAAGCTTGTTCCAGAATTTTAAACCATCGTTTTTGAAGTTGTGCTGTGGACAACCCTAAAGTTTTGGCAATTTTTTCGTCGGATTGTCCTTGTTGCTTAAGTTCAAGTAAAGAACGTTGCTTGTCGTCCATTTGACTTCGGTATGTATCCCATTGTTGGGGAGTTAAGCCAAGATTCATTTTCAAATCGGCTTCGAGCCACTCGTGGACTAGTTCCCAACGATGCAATAAGGCAAATCGAATTAAATGATACTTAAAGCGTTGCTGCAAGTAATCGCGTTGCCTCGAAGTTAAACCTAAAACCGATTCAATTTCTTGTGCCGATAAATCCTGAAGCCGAAGCGCAAAGTAATCGGCGCAATCAGTTTGTTGTCGTTCTTCGAGGTAGCTCATTAACTCTGTCACCACAACCGAACGTAGCGTATCCTCTTGGGGTTCGTGTTCGGGTTGGGTTGCCATCGCGCTACGCAGCTGCTGAACTGCGGGGTCTTCCCAGGTGCCATCACCATCATTTGAGCTACCTTCGGCGGCTCGTTCGATATCGACGCAGGTTTCTGGCGGTTGCTGTTGCGAAAAGGTTTGCGCCCGTAGGATAATTAGCTGTTGCTGCCTTCCTGGCAAGGGAATGCGCCGTTTGCCATAGCGCTCGCTAAATGCCATGTACTCGGCTAATTCAAGCAGCGAATGGGGTTGGTAAGCTGCACCGAGTTGATTTTCTCGCCGAAAAGCGTTCAATGCTTCTAAATAGAAACTTTGAAGAAAATCTTCGATAATTGTTAGCCGCCCTTGGTAGCTTAATTGCTTTTGGGGAGGATTAATGTAACGATAAACAATCGCACTCAAGGTACTATGCAGTTCGATGCGACCCCGACTCGAACCCAACTGGTAGTATCTCTGGCACTGAGTAAGCCGATGCTTGGCAAGAGCCATTGCTGAACTTTCTACAGCCCCGGAAGCTTGGATGCGTTTACTTTCATGGCAAATACGGTAAACTTCGGCGGTGATTCGCATTGCCACATCGTGGCAATTTTTCTCCGAAGCTTTGGTTGCTTGCTTTAACTCCTGTAGTAGGAGTTGAAATATCGCCTCCACGCCGATAGAATTTTCTCCCTGAATTATTGCGGTTGCGGCTAGATTCATAAGTCTCGTTATTAAAAGACCAGTACATACCTATTTACAACCTGTATGGCGATGGGTATTAGGTCAACGATTTTGCATTAAGCTTATACGCAAAATAGATGCAAAAATCGAAAATTTGATTTACTCTATTATTCCCAACTATTTTTCGATTGTTCACATTTTATGTAAAGTTATCGCTAAGACCCATGCGCGTACAGGTAATTTATGGATAAAGATGCCCAAATTCGATTGCTCATTGACAACGCACCCCTAGATGGTGTTACACCACAACTCATCGCAGCAATCGCTCCGATTCTAAATTCGCTAGCTGACAAGTTAAAACATACACAATACTACATCCTCCAAGATGTTGACGAGCATTGGGTTTTAACTACATTAACCAACCGTGCAAACCCAGAATCGTCCAAGCGTGTCATCTACGCTTATCCTACGTTACAAGATGTCACAACCAACCTTGGTGGAGGGAGTGACCCTCGATTAGTAGCTTTACTCATCCCTGTGATAGATGTTTTGTTCCAATTAGTAGCATTAGAACCCGTAGATAGTATAGTTTTTTTTGAAACTCCTGGCACGACCAATAATACTTTTGAAGTCCAACGCTCCCATTTTCTGGCATTAATTCAACAAGTGCTGCAACAAAATGGTGATAGTGCAAAACACCCCACTACCGGCAGTACTCCCGAAAAAGCTGCTAAAAAACAACGAAGCGCTATCCCGGACGATATCGCCTAAAACTATACAGATATCAGCTTAACTCGCCTTCATCCGGATTGTGTAAATTGACCCGCACAATACCATCAACGGATCGCCAAGCATCTTTGGAGGAGAACGAAAGCCATTAGGACATCAATACGTCAAGTCAAAATTAATAAAGCCGACTCAATACGTAATCTGTCATGTCGATCAAAGCTTGACGCGACTCAGAAGCTGGCAATTGGGCGAGATGGTCTACAGCTAACTTCGCATGATGTGCCGCTAATTCTCTTGACCTTTGAATGCCCTGACTATCCAAAATCAACGCCAATGCTTGGTCTAAATCGCCAACCTGGGCAAACTCTCTTTCAATCAAAACAGACATATACGGCTTTTCTTCCAATGCCAATAATACTGGTGCTGTCAAATTCCCTGATTTTAAATCTGACCCCACTGGCTTGCCTAATGTATCGGTCGAGCTAGTAAAGTCTAAAATATCATCAACAATTTGAAATGCTAAACCGAAGTTTCGCCCATAACCGTATAAATCTTCTGCCATTTCGGCTGAAACTTCGCTCAATACCCCAGCGGCTTTAGCACTATTAGCAAACAATGTGGCTGTTTTATAATAACTTTTTTGAAGATAAGTATCCATCGAGGCACTTATATCAAAACGCTTTAACCCCTGTTGAATTTCTCCAACCGCAAAATCCATCAAAACCTGCGACAACAGTTTTACCACTTCTAAATTGTCCAGGTTCGCTAAGTGCCAGGAAGATTGGGCAAAGAAAAAGTCTCCTGCCAACACAGCAATGCGATTACCAAACATACTATGAATGGTGGGAACACCACGCCGAGAATCTGATTCATCTACTACATCATCATGTACCAAACTAGCTGTATGAATCATTTCTGTAATCTCAGCTAGCCGACGGTGACGTTGAGTTATGTCTTGTTGCAACATTGTGGCCCGCGATATAAGCAGAACTATCGCTGGTCTGATACGCTTTCCCCCAGCTCCAAATAGGTGTTCTGCCGCCTTATAGAGAAAAGGATGGTCGTTTCCAACTAACTGTATCAGGTTATCTGCTAGTATTCGCAGGTCTGCTTCCACAGGGGTAAAAAGGGAGGTAGCTGAGGTCATGGGTGGGCGGACTCTGGATATAGTTACGAAAGTTTACATATTCTATACTCATTTTAAGATAACGCAGTGCGAGTACAAAGCGTTCCGCGTGCGAAGAATTAGGGATAATGAGTCCCCAGACGCAAAAACTATTGTGGAACAAAAGTTTTCGGAATCAGTCTGAATTTACAAGCTGCTCAAAAGACATTACAAAAATCTATCCTGCGGATGTTGCTTTTTAAAGAAAGTTTAAAGCTAAATCCGGAAAATGTATCGAGCATGTTCGGGCTGGTTTCCATAAATGTGTTAAATTTAATACTACAAGATTTACTTTACCAGTTTTTGGAAAGCTAAAAGCTTGCGAGCAAATTGCCAAACTGACTGTTGTTAAAAATTAAAGTAACTATAGTAACACTGAAGGTAGAGGTGACAGGGTGCGAATCAGACGATAATAAATATTATTGGTATTTACTTAATTGGTAATTAATTGGGGTGGCTACAGGTAATAATTAAAGACTCCTTGAAGGGTATTTTTTTACCTTATTACTACTTACTACTATTTTGACAGTAATTTCTTGCTCTAAAGCTTCACGGCTAAGGGTGAATGTTCGATTATCTAAAGCCTTTTGTGCAAAAGCTAAGAAATTTTTAAATTTAACTAGCGACTTCGCAGTCAAACGCATGGTCGTTGTGTTACGCTAAAATCTAAGGACTTTAAATACTTTATTACTCACTCTATCGAAGTTAATTCGCACTATGAGCGCGTTTTGGCTTTTCTTTGAGGCGTGAGTTGAATATTTAGTTGGATGTTGAGTTAGAATTTTTTTAATTTAGCAATCTGACTAGTACGTATGTTTCTGGCTAGAAACGAAATTTTCTTGGCAAGAACCTAAAGTAATAGCTTTCACTATTTACGGTGAAGGTAAAATTCACCTATGTCGTAGATAGGTAAAGTAACGTAGAGTGCAGACTTGAAATAACTGCCGCTTCATTTGCAAATCGCTGTTTGGTGGTTTGATATTTGTTGCATTGCAGTGAGTCTGTGCAGAGGATAGTAACACAGAGTTCGCTCATTAACTAAATACTAACTGTACTAAAAAATTTTTAGTATGGTGCAACATGCTGCTTAAGAATTATGTATTCTCAGGCTAGCAATTGTACGTAACGCATCATCCATTTTAGGTTGCAAAACGGAAGTGCTGGTAGAAAAATGATTTATGTAAAGATGCCCGCCATGATTTTTATTTTAGCTTCGGGGTATTTGTTCGCAGTATACCTATTATTAGCACTAGCAAAACGAAATAGTCATAAAATGCCTCCTACCAGTACTTATGAAGCTACCCAAAAGTATAATAAGCAGGAAGCATCACTCAAACCAACTGCAACTGATGTCGTTAGCACCCAAGAGCTAATGGCTGACGGTTAAGAAGTAGGAAGTGGGGAGTAGGGAACTCTAATTTATTAGAGTTTTTATACCTCTGTCTTCCCCTTTACCCCTCCCTTCTTAATCTCCGTGTCTGTAAAATTTACGACTTCAACTGACGGAGTGCAACCGAGCCAAGTAACTGACGACTCGGCAAATTTTTGCGAACAGCCACTGACAGCGAAACGAGTCGGCATTGATGGATAAGTATTCCTTAGCCCCAACAAGTCCAACTCTTGAGCGCAGGCTGCAACCACACTTACGGCTGGGTCTACCAGTTTAACAGAACTAGGAAGAAGCGATCGCATGATCGGGGCTAAGTGGGGATAATGAGTGCAGCCGTAAACTAAGGTATCAATATCCTGTAATATCAACGGTTCCAAATAAGAACGTGCGACCTCAGTTGTATAAGGGTCGTGGATACGATTTTGCTCGATGAGGGGGACAAACTCCGGACAGCTCACCTGCCAAACCTCAACTTTGGGGTTAATTTCTAGAATAGCGCGTTTGTAAGCATTACTTTTGGCAGTGGCAGGAGTGGCAATAACCCCAATTCGCTGACCTTGCTGTACAGCAGCTTTTGCCCCTGGGAGAATAACCCCAATAATCGGAAAATTAAATTCTTCCCGTACAGTTTCCAAAGCCAGAGCAGAACTAGTGTTACAGGCCATAATCGCCATTTTCACACCTTGGTGCTGCATAAACGCCAAAATTTCGCGGTTAAATTGAATAATTTCAGCTTGAGTGCGAATGCCATAGGGAAGTCGAGCGGTGTCCCCAAGGTAGATAATTGATTCATTGGGGAGTTGACGATAGATTTCGCGTAGCACCGTTAAACCTCCCACACCACTATCAAATACCCCGATTGGGGCACGTTGGGGTTCGGTAGTCAGATGGAAAAAATTGCCTTCCAAAAAAGAAGATAGAAACACAGGCGGATTTTTTATTGTGTTTTTTGATTAAGATACAGGATTTCTGTCAATTCTACAAATGAGGGAGTAGTCAGTAGTTGGTAGTCAGTAGTCAGTAGTTAGTAGTTGGTGGGGAGAAGCGAGATTGAATAAAAAAATTATTAAGCTGATGTGCAGCTAAATTATATAAGCCAAAAATGTAAAATCATGGTAGTGCGGGCATCTTGCCCGCATCCTTATATAAAAATTAGATGCGTCGCAGCTTATCCCCCTTTCTTCCCCCACTGACCACTAACCACTGACCAATAACCATTGACAACTGACAACTGACCACTGACTATCTCCCTAAATACTTGAGAACACCACGCGCGATCGCATCAGCCATCCGATTTTGATACTCCGCATTTCCCAATCGAGGATTATCTTCCCGACCGGTCATGTAGCCAGTTTCGACTAAAATCGAAGGCATCGAACTTTTTCTAAGTACGTAGAATCGAGCTTTGCGAGTGCCTCGGTCTTTAATGGTGGAGATATTTTGCAGAATCGTAGTGCGAACTGCTTCGGCTAAACGATAACCACTATCGTAGTAATAAACTTCTAAACCGTTAACATCGGGACGACGATCGACCGAGTTAGCGTGGATGCTCACAAATAAAGTCGCATTAACACGTTCGGCTAAATCTACCCGTGGTTTCAGGTCAACAAAGAAGTCAGCATGGCGTGTCATGACAACTTGGATACCTTTTGATTCCAAAATGCTAGCAACACGTTTACCAATTGGCAAAATAACGTCTTTCTCTAATAATCCACCAATCCCAGGTGCCCCAGAATCCTTACCACCGTGCCCAGGGTCAACCACAACAACAATTCTACCTGAAGGAGTTGTTCGAGGAGGTGTTGATGGGTTTGTATTGGGAGGAGGAGTAGCTATAGGGGCATTATCACCCGGTCGCGGGTCGGTACGCGGGATAGGTGGTAGCACTATCGGAGGTGTAAGCGGAGGTACAGAACGTCCCCGCTGAAGGTCGAGGGAAAGCAACTGACCGCTAAGTTGGTTAATTTGCCCAATTTGTACCCCTGCTGCAGGCTGGACAAAGATAATAACGCTGTTCGTTGAGTCTTCCTGTTGCAATTTTACCCGGAGGACGGGACTGCTAGCTGAAAATGCAGGGCCTCGAACATTACTCGCTAATTTGGCATTGGGAATTGTGATGCGGAACTGCCCCGAAGACCGGTCCCAACCACCTGTTCCAGTTAAGCGCTGGTTACCGCTGATAATAAGTTGTGTACCTGTGGCACTCAGTTCGACCGATTGAATCGTGGCAGTTGCGTTACTAACAGGTGGAGTCGGATTCGGTCGAGGATTATTTCCTCCGTCGGGTATACGAACAACAGGGCTGCCAGGTATTACAATTAACCCAGTTGTTCCACTTCTTGATGCTTGCCAATCAGGGCTATTGCGATCGACTTCCAACCTCATTCTCACAGTTGGCGTTCGTGAATTTAACTGGGAAACGAGAACGCGATTAACGCCAAGTTTATTAACCGATAAATCCCGTTGCGTCAATTGAGGCGAAATAGTCGCACCGTTAATATCAATGTCAATGGCACGCCGATCGAGACTGCGAATAACCCGAAACTGAGGATTTCCACCCCCACTGGTACGGACAAAAAATCCATCTCCTGTAACTCGAATATCGTCGATTTGCAGTCTTGCCTCGACGGCTGCAACTACAGTGGTTCTGGGGGGTAAGGTGGGTGCTGGTTTCGGATCAGTTGTAACTACATTATAAATATTGGGGGTTGATGCACCTGCTTGTTCCCGTTCAGGTTTAGGTAACTGCACCGTCCAACGACTAGGGGTAATTCCCACGAACTTAACTTGTTGGGGGTCAAGGGTATAACCGGGAGTCAGTTCAACGACAATCCGGGCAGTATCTTTATCAAATTGTCCAACACGTAGCGAACGAATCGCACCACTCAGGGGCTGGGTAAGTTGAGGTCGTCCAAATTGAGTTCCCGGTAAGTCGATTACTACCCGCGTCGGGTTAAAGATTAATTGTGCTTTCGGTTGAACTGGCCCGTCAGTGTTGATTTCTAATTGGTTAAGGCTGGCATTAAATTGCCAAGAATTAAGTTTTGCTGCGTCCGCAGGCGACGATAGCATAGAAATTGTTAAAAAAGTGCTGGGTAGTAACCAGTGTAGTTTCACAGTGTTTTCTCCTGATTCGCATTTTCTCTTGCCGTCAGTCTGTTTTGAGTGTTGGCTAATCCTCACACCGTCACCGCCCAAACATCCGCTTTAAATTTAAGGAAGTTTTTTTAAGAAGGTTGGTGCCGTTCCGTAGAACTTATGATGCTTCGTGCTTGCGTAGTAATTGCAGCTAGTGGCGTAAAATTTTAGCATAGCTTGCCAATTTCTAGTTGCTGTTTTGCATCATCAAGTAGACTTGAGAGCGTTATTATTACACCAATATAAAAATAAGCAGAATTATCGCTCTTTTGGTCAAAGCTAGTTAATGACACTTGACATTGAGAATAATTACTTAAAGATAAAGTGTCAATATTAACTTTTTCTGTTCTAGGAGTTAATCGCTAGTTACTAGTAGCCTTTTTGACAAGAAATTGAGCGCGTTAACTAGTAATTTTAGTTGTTGGGGTTTATTAATAGCGATAGAAGTATTCTTCGTACAGATGAAACATGAGGATGTATGTGGTAATGAATGAGGGAACGTCTTGCTCAAAATTGATAGATAAATAAGTTTATCGTTGTCGGAGATACTGGAGAATACCGCGTGCGATCGCATCTGCCATTTGCGCTTGGTATTGGGGGGTTTGCAACTGGGCTATATCCTGTTGACCAGTCATGTAACCTGTTTCCACCAAAATGGAAGGCATTGAGCTTTTTCTGAGAACATAAAACCGAGCTTTCCTAACACCTCTATCTCGAATACTTAGACTCTGAAGTATGGTACTGTGAACAATACGGGCTAAATTTAAGCCACTGTCGAAATAATACGTCTCCAATCCATTCACATCCGGACGACCAGATCCGGCAGAATTTGCATGGATACTCACAAAGACATCAGCATTAGCTCGGTCAGCCATATCGACTCGACCCTGTAAAGTCACAAAATAGTCCGAATTTCGCGTCATTACAGCTTGCACGCCGTTTTGCTGGAGAATTTGCGCCACCCTAACGCCAATCGGCAAAATGACATCTTTTTCTAGGGTTCCACCAATCCCAACAGCCCCTGAATCCTTCCCACCATGTCCGGGGTCAATAATTACAACCAACCTGCCATCATTACGCCGTCCAATTGGATTGGGGCGATTATTGTCAATAGGTGTGGGGTACGTACCACCAGGGTATGGTTGTGTTCCTCCAGGGAAGGGAGGTTCTACTATAGGCGGGATTGGAACAACTTGACGGTTGCGCCGCAATTCTAACGCTAAAAACTGCCCTGTAACTTGATTGAGTTGTCCAACTTGCACCCCCGCTGCTGGTTGTACCGTAATAATGACGCTGCCCGCATCTTTTTGTTCTTGCAAACGGATGCGAAGAATTGAACTATTAGCATCAAGCGCGGGCCCGCGAACATTTGAAGTTAACCGCGCATTTGGGATTGTGATGCGAAACATCCCCGACGGTCTGTCCCAACCACTACTGGCATTTAGTGCCATGTCCCCACGAATAATTAGTTGCATTCCTCCATTTGCCAATTCGACCGATTGAATCGTTGCCGGCCCGCTATTACCTCCAGGTGTTGATGGGATACCTGGAAAAGGTCGCGCAGTTGTCGAATTTGGGGGACTCGAATTATTGGCATCATCCCTGGAGATGCTGCCAGCGAGACGGTCGGGCAATATGACCAAACCACCACCACTAGTTTTGCTAACTCGCCAATCTGGACTCGAAGAATCTACTTGTAGCGTCATGCGGGCAATCGGTGTTCGACCTTCAAGTTGAGAGAATAGCACGCGATTGACACCAAATCGGTTCACTGATACATCTTGTTGTCCTAAATTAGGCGATAGCGATGCATTGGCTATGTCAATATTAATAGTTTTTTTGTCTCTACTGCGATTAACGCGAATTAATGGATTACCACCATTGGTACGGACAAAAAAGCCATCACCTGTAACTCGCAAATTTTCGATTTGCGTAGCTGCCTGTGTAATGTTAGTAGGTCCGGGAATTTGAGGTGGTTGGGGGATTGAATTGGTGGTAGTAGCGACGTTATAGATATTTTTAGAATTAGCAGAGTTTCGAGAATTTGTTGAACTACCTCGGTCAATTTCTGGTACTGGTAACTGTACTATCCAGCGATTAGATGATTTGTTCTCAAATTTAACTTGTTTGGGGTCGAGAGTATAACCTGGTGCAAGTTCAACAACGATACGAGTCATTTGGTCGTTAAATTGCCCAACCCGAATCCATCGTAACCCAACCCCTCCTGGTCGTGTTACCTGTCTTTGTGCAAATTGCGTTCCTGGCAAATCAATTACCAACTGAGTTGGATTAAAAGCTAGCTGTGCTTGGGGTTGTACGGTTCCATCGGTAGCAAATTCTAACTGATTTAGGGTTGGGTCAAATCGCCACGATTCGAGCTTTGCTGCGCTAGCTGTAGACGATAGCATGGCGACAGTTACAAAAGTACCAGATAGCAACCAATGTAGTTTCACAATCTTTGTTCCTGATTCAAATTCATGGAAATTGGCAATTTTGTTAACAGCATTGGTAAATCAAAAATGCAGTTACCGCAGCCCTAAATCTCAAAGCCAGCATACACCTCTGAGTACGGGAAACCGTATCAGTGCTATACTCACAAGCCTCTTCTATAAAGAAGTCAATGACCAGTATAGTACTAGCACTTATGACGCAGCTTGTAGCGTCACATACTAGCACGAACCAGCGAGCTTTCTACGCCTCGTCAAGGAGAACGCGATACGCTTGATTTTCGGTGGCTACAGATAACGCATAACTAATTTTTACCAAACCATTACTATTACACCAATATTGAGATAACCAGAATTAATACTATTCCGTCAATCCCAATCCATGACACTTGAGGAATTAAGGAGTAGGAAGTGGGGAGTGGGAAGAGTGACAATACTGCAAGGGACAAGGGGGACAAGAAAGCAATTTATCTCCCTTGTCTCCCCCATTTCCCCTTCTGCTACTCCCTATTCCCCTCTTCTAAAGTGGCACTATCTAACACAGCAGTATCCGTACTTGCAAATACAAGCTTTAAGAAAGGTGGTGCTAAAAAAGTTGTCAGAATAACCATCATAATGATTGCTGCTTCCAGGGGTTTGGAGAGAACACCTGTATTGCTGCCGATACCCAAGAAGACCAATCCTACTTCACCACGGGGTATCATTCCCACACCAATCGCCAACCGATTGATTTTTTCTTGCCCGAATACGCTTAAGCCAGTAACAACTTTACCAATAATTGCTACTGTCACCAGAAAAACCGCCATAATCAACCCTTCACGGTTGCTAGGAATAGCTGGATTTAAAACACTTAAATCAGTTTTTGCGCCGACAGTAACAAAGAAAACTGGAACCAATATATCCGCGATGGGAATAATTTGCTTTTGTAATTCCTTACGTTTGTCGCTTTCTTCGAGGACTAAACCAGCAGCAAAAGAACCCAAAATAGCTTCTAACTGGATGCTGGCGGCAAAATACGCCATCACGAACGCGAAAATAAGCGCAGGCAAAATAAGTTCGCCACGAGTTTTGAGTTGATCGACAATTGCAACAAACGACTTATTGAAAAAATTACCGAGTGCGATCGCGCCGAGTAAAAAGCCTGTGGCGCTAAAAATCAAATATACAACTTTGGTAACATCTACCGCACCATCTTTGGCAAGGCTAGCAACAACCGCAAGAACGATGATACCAAGCACGTCGTCAATGACGGCAGCACCCAAAATTATCTGCCCTTCCTTAGAGTTAAGCTGCCCTAATTCCGATAGCACCTTGGAAGTGATACCAATACTCGTAGCCGTTAACGCTGCCCCAGCAAAAATCGCCGGGACTGCCGACACTCCAAAAAAAATCATTAAACCAGCTGTACCAGCAGCAAAGGGTACTACCACCCCTACACAGGCGACTACCAACGCCTGAATACCGACCGCCATTAAGTCCTTTAAATTCGACTCTAAGCCGATTTCAAACAGCAGGATGATAACACCCAACTCAGCCAGTACCGAAATTACTTCCGACTGCGCTTGAAAAACACTCTTAGTAGCTTCAGGACTCAAGCCATCAGTAACTTGGAGAAACTGCATGACCAAAGAACTCGAAGCGTCAGCATTTTCACCAGGAAAAACCAACAGACGTAAAACCGACACACCAATAACTACACCACCAACGAGTTCTCCCAAAACGGATGGAAAACCCAAGCGGTTTGATAATTCGCCACCGAGTTTGCTGGCAAAGTAGATTACTACCAAGCTCAACAGCACTGCTGCTAAAACTAACGAACTATCAGCGGTTTCGGTCGTAGATGCCAATAGAGGCAATGGAATGGTCATTAAATCTAAATGCATTATTTCTGCAAAAAACCATTCCTTTACTTTACCAAGTAGTTAAATGTTGATTGTTAATACGAACGCGATTGACGAAAGATTAGGGAGTAGGAAAGTAGGGCAGAGGGGGAGAAGGGGGGAAGGAGGAGAAGGCGTACATTTAAACAGATTCTAAGCAATCTGTCGAACCGCTAACAACTCCCCATATCTTTTACTGGCATTGGTAGGGGGAGTTGGCAATAGCTTAAATATGATGCAGAAAAAATTTTGGAGTACTCCAATTAAAAAAATATTCCAAAACAAATATTGTAGGATAGGCGTTCCGCCTGTCAATCAAATACACAGGACACGAGACGCCTATCCTACGGGATCATTTATTTATTGGATTACTCTTGTAAAAAATTAAATCTCCCCGCATAGAAGCATCCTGGAAATGTTGCACAGGCTTTATATTACGGGAAAATTTGTTTTTAGAAAAAATGCTGAAGTCAAGAGTGTAACTTTGTCAGTTTCCAAAACTGTAACCGGATCGATTTTTGATTTGCATGATGTCAAAGTGGAAACATATCAGGAATCTGTTTATTTGGGGCTGATAGAAACGTAGAAGCAGGGCTAATAAAGCTTTTTAAGAAAAAAAATAGCAAAAATTCAAGGTATAAGTATCAAACTTATATTCTAATTTTTACTGCCTTTTATACCTTATACTCGTTATCTATACTGCGGTTTTTACCCAAAACAATCTTGTTGATTCGTGTAATTTTTTTGAGGAGTGGCGATTTTATGAATATGAATACACCCGTTGTATCGAGTTCTCGACTAATTAATACTGGCAAATTTTGGAAAACTTTACCTGTTGCTTTGCTGCTATGCGTCGGTTTTGTACAACCGAGTTTTGCACAGGAAAAAGAGCGGATGCTACGCACTTTAACAGTAAGTGGACGCGGTGTAGAATCTATACCCACAACTTTATCGCAAGTCAATGTTGGCGTTGAAGTCCAGGGTAAAAATGTCCAGGAAGTTCAGCAAGAGGCTGCACGCCGGTCGTCTGCTGTGGTAACGTTATTGAAATCACGCAATGTTGAGAAGTTGCAAACAACTGGGATTAACCTCAACCCAGTTTACAGCTATAACAATAACGTCCAAAAAATTAATGGTTACAGTGCTACTAACACTGTTAGTTTTCGCATTAGCACCGATAAAACTGGGACTTTGTTAGATGATGTTGTCAAAGCTGGGGCAACACGAATTGATGGAATTAGTTTTGTAGCAAGTGATGAAGCTATTTCCCAAGCCCAAAAACAGGCTTTACAAAAAGCAACAGCTGATGCCCAACAGCAATCAAATGCTGTATTTAGTACTCTTGGTTTTAAGCCAAAAGAAGTTGTGAATGTGCAAATTAATGGCGCAAATCCACCAAGACCTTTATACCGTGAACTTAATGTAACTTCGGCAAGAATGGCTGATGCGACAGCTCCTTCTACCCCTGTAGTGGGCGGGGAACAGCAAGTAGAAGCATCGGTAACTTTACAAATTAGTTATTAGTCAGTTGTAATTTGTCAATAGTTAGTTGTCAGTGGTCATTTGTCAATAGTTAGTTGTCGGTGGTCATTTGTCAATAGTTAGTTGTCTGGTAGACAGTTGTTAATTGTCTGGCAGACAGTTGGCAATTGTATGCTCAAAGTGAATAGTCGAAAGCTAAAACTTTTGACCACTGACGGTTGACAACTGACAACTAACAACTGACGAATGACGGCTGACAACTAACAGCTGACCACTAACCGCTGACTAAAACTTAATAATTCTCTGATGAACCATAGTCATCCCCTCCTCCTCCTCCACCTTCGGAATCGCGTTTGGAACCAAGTAAATCGAGTTGATCGACGTGAATTACTGGCTTCGAGCGATTTGTTCCTGTGGTGCGATCGCTCCATGAATCAAACTTCAATGCTCCTTTAACACCAATCAAACTGCCTTTTTTGACGTAATTTCCGGCTACTTCTGCGGTTTTGCCCCAAATTTCTAATTCAAACCAGTCGGGTTCATCACTGTTGCGCGATCGCCTCCTTACCGCCAGTGTTAAACGACACTTTACAGTTCCCGATTCAAAATATTTTATGTCAGGGTCGCCTCCGACACGGCCAACTAGCGTGACAACATTTATACTCATAGTGTAGACTCCTTTTCAGTACAGAAGTACTTATCAGTTTTGCATCTAATCGTAGCAAATTCCAATAGCCCACCAACACTATGTTAAATATTGGACAAATAACTTGACAGATAAAAAATGATAAAAATTACTCTCTACACAATCGAAATCCTTACGGATATACCGACGTAGCAAGAGAAGAAGAAAATGTGGATGCAGTGGAGCATAGTAAAGATTCCCAAAAGTTATATGAAAAATAGCCTGCTTTACTAGACTCGGGATAATAAAACGTAATAGAATCCGGCACGATTCACTCTTA
Organism: Calothrix sp. OTE_75_metabat_31; assembly: GCA_031379725.1. Taxonomy (GTDB): domain Bacteria; phylum Cyanobacteriota; class Cyanobacteriia; order Cyanobacteriales; family Nostocaceae; genus JANNFJ01. Next base: position 1,845 of record JANNFJ010001377.1, on the reverse strand, counting down.
CGGTCGTAGTCAAAAGTATCGCAAATAGGGGGCGTAAACACGCGTGGGTTTTTTTAATAAGTTTTCCTTGTCTCGGGACATGGGTATCGATTTAGGTACAGCTAATACCCTCGTTTACGTATGTGGCAAAGGTATTGTCCTTCAAGAGCCTTCAGTGGTCGCCATCGACCAAAACGAAAAAGTAGCACTGGCAGTCGGAGAAGATGCCAAAAAAATGCTTGGTCGGACACCTGGAAATGTAGTAGCCCTCCGTCCCTTACGCGATGGTGTAATCGCTGACTTCGATACCGCCGAGCTGATGCTAAAAAGTTTCATCCAGCGTGTAAACGAAGGTAAATCACTTGTACTACCACGGATTGTCATTGGCATTCCCAGTGGTGTGACAGGTGTCGAGCGACGGGCTGTTATGGACGCAGCTACACAAGCAGGTGCGAGGGAAGTATATCTCATTGATGAACCAGTTGCTGCGGCAATCGGTGCGGGATTGCCTGTTGCTGACCCAACGGGTAATATGATTATCGATATTGGTGGTGGAACTACTGAAGTCGCAATATTGAGCCTTCAAGGTACAGTATTAAGCGAATCGGTACGTATTGCCGGTGACGAATTAACCGAGTCAATTATCCATTATATGAAGAAAGTTCATAATTTGGTAATTGGCGAACGTACAGCTGAAGATATTAAAATTCGCATTGGTTCGGCTTATCCGACAGCCGATGATGAAGAAGCGATTATGGAAGTTAGAGGTTTGCACCTACTTTCGGGTTTACCACGCACGGTGACAATCAAAGGTCCGGAAATTCGAGAAAGTATGGCGGAACCACTGTCAATAATTATTGAAGCTGTAAAACGGACATTGGAGCGGACTCCTCCCGAACTCGCAGCCGATATTATCGACAGAGGAATTATGTTAGCTGGCGGTGGTGCGCTGCTCAAAGGTATTGATACCTTAATTAGTCACGAAACAGGGATTGTTACGCATATTGCCGCTGACCCTCTATGCTGTGTGGTTCTCGGTACTGGTCGAGTATTAGAGAATTTCAAACAACACGAGCGGGTATTTAGCGGACGTTCTCGAAATATGTAAACCAGAATGCATCTAATGATATTGGATTCTCGCTAGAATCCAATATCCCCAGTAATTATAACAATATAAAAAGGTATTTATGTTTACAGCACGCCGCTGGTGGGAGCGCAGAGGATTACAAGTAGGTTTACTCGGTCTAACAATTGGCTCTGCCTTAATATTACGCCAAACTCAAGGTTCAGCCTTGCTTGAAGTGTACCAAGGTATAACCAGTCCAATTCAAATACTCCAAGGCGGGGTAACTAAACAAGAACAGTTACGCGATGCTCGCGTTTCTGAACTGGAAACTCAGATTGCAGAACTCAAAAGTAAAAATCAAAAACTGACACAGATTCTCAATTATTCTGAAAAAGAACCTGCGACAAAGCCTAAAGCACTTGCTCGCGTTATCGGTCGTAGTGCTGATAGCTGGTGGCAACAAGTGACATTAAATCGCGGAACTTCGGCAGGTATTGAAATTGGTTCGATTGTTAGGGCAGAAGGCGGTTTAGTGGGCATTGTAGATAAAGTAACAGCAAATACTAGTGGCGTGTTATTAGTCAGCGACCTAAAGAGTCAGGTTGGTGTTACTGTTAGCCGGACTGGTGCCAAAGGGGTGTTGCGGGGCGATGGTTCTGCTGAGGGAGTGCTGGAATTTTATGAAAAAGTCCCAAATGTTAAACCTGGCGATTTAGTCGCAACATCGACTTATAGTCAAAAATTTCCAGCGGGCATAGCGATAGGTAAAATCAAGTCATTAGATTTGAAGCGGTTACCTG
>JANNFJ010001358.1:0-4098 GCA_031379725.1 Calothrix sp. OTE_75_metabat_31 | reverse complement strand
CAATACTAATCCCTACACCCCTAATTCCTGCAATACGTTACGAATCGTATCTGATGGCACTTGGTCGGTAATTTTCACTTCACCAATTTGTGTAGGCAAAATAAACCTGACTTTTCCAGCTTTAACTTTTTTGTCGATTTGCAAGGCATCAACAATTTTCTCGATATCTATTCCATTTGGTAACTGTGTCGGTAAACTAGCTTTGGAAATCAAATTATTTTGACGTTTAGTTTCTTCATTCGTCCACATTCCCAAATAGTAAGCAATTTTTCCGGCTGCCACCATACCTATTCCTACAGCTTCACCGTGAATCAACTTAGTATAACCTGTCAAACTTTCTACAGCATGTCCAATCGTATGACCGTAGTTAAGAATTGCCCGTAGCCCTGCTTCTTTCTCGTCTTGACCAACTACATCAGCCTTCGCTTGGCAGGAAAGTTTGAGTATATTTTCTAATAATTCAGGACTGATATTATTGATTGCGTCCAACGATGAACTAGCTTCCATTTGGGCAAAAAATTCTGCATCCCAAATCACCCCATATTTAATTACTTCTGCCATCCCAGCCCGGAATTCGCGCACGGGTAGCGTTTTTAACACTTCTGGGTCAATCAAGACAAATCGTGGTTGATAGAATGCACCAATCAAGTTTTTTCCTTGAGGATGGTTAACACCTGTTTTACCACCAATCGAAGAATCGACCATTGCTAACAGCGTCGTCGGGACTTGGACAAAGTTGATTCCCCGCAACCAAGTTGCTGCTGCAAATCCCGTCATATCTCCGATAACACCACCACCCAAGGCAACCATTGTTGAGGAGCGTTCTAAGCGATTTTCCAGAGCCGCGTTGTATATTTTTTGAATCGATTCTAAATTTTTATAGCTTTCGCCATCAGGTAAGAGGCAGGTGAAAACCTTGTAATTGCTGGCTTCTAGAGATGCGATCGCCCTCTCTCCGTACAAAGAAAATATAGTTTTATTCGATACTAATAAAACCTTTTTTTCCAAATCCAACTTACTCATTTGTTGACCGAGTTGGTCGAGAGACTGGGGTGCGATCGCAATCTCATAGGACTGAATAGGTAGATTCACATTAATTACACAAGCCATGACAATACCCTTTTCCTTTATCACCCACGGGCTTGTATTGTACCGTAATTTAAGGGAGTGGAGGAAGTGTTTTTGGAGTGGAAAATTACCTTTACCCCTTCCCCCTCTTCTATTTAATTACCGTTTGCAGTTGCTTTATTTAGTCCGGTAAATAAGAAATGTTCTTCAGGAACGGGATAACCAGCTTCGGTAAATGTTTCCCGAATGACTCTGTTTGTATCGAAATAAACTTGCCAGTAATTGTCATTATGGCAGTAAGGACGTACTGCTAAAATTGGGCCTGCTGCTTCTAATTTGAGAATCTCGATATCGGGTAAAGGCTGAGTCAGGACGTTGGGAATTTGTCGAATTTCTGTTTGCAAACGTCGGATTGCATCTTTGTGATCGACACTGTGATGAAGTTGTGCAACCAAATCAACACGTCGGTAAGAATTGGTTGAGAAGTTTTGAATGTTATCGGCGAAGATTTTATTATTGCCGATAATTGTCATGACGTTATCAGGTGTGTTGACAGTAGTCGTAAATAATCCGATTTCGCAAACTGTTCCCGTAACACCTCCTGCGGTAATAAAGTCACCGAGTTTGAAGGGACGGAACATAACCAGGAAAGCACCAGCGGCAAAGTTTGCCAGCAAACCACCCCAAGCTGCACCAATTGCCACACCCGCAGCAGCTAGAAGTGCTGCAAACGATGTTGTTTCAATTCCAAAAAAGCCGAGAAGGGCAACTACCAGAACAATCCGTAATGTCACCCCGATGATATTGACGACGTAGGTAATCAGCGTCGCATCAACATGCTGACTGCTGAATGCTCTTCGCATCATCGATACAGCAAAGTCTATCAGTTTTTGACCTACAATCCAGAGTGCGATCGCACCCAAAATTTTAAATCCAAACTGCGTCAATAACGCACCTGCCACTGCACCAATTTCGTTAAAGTTCATAAATTTTTACTTTCTCAATTGTGTAATAAAAACAATACTCATGAAATGACACTTTCGCACAAAAATACTTATTTTTTTTTAGAATGTTATTGCTTGAATGGATAAAAATCATACATTTTCAAGCGTATTTTTACTTATTTATTTGTATAAAATGATAAGGATTATTGTTGTATATTTGTTGCGAACGGAGTTAGAAAATAGTCGTTTACATGGCTTGCTGTCTGAGATTGAGCCATAAGTTAGTTTGGAACCATTGGGATTTATGATTGTAACATCAGTAAAAGTGATTGATACTAGTACAAAACGATAGAAAGAAAGCTACGACTTAAAATGGGTGAAAAATAGATAAAATCGTCTTTGTTTCTTGATGACTGCTTTTGTACTTTTTACTTGTTGTACTAAGTTAGTCCTCAATCACAGATATAAAAAAATATAAATGAAATACAAAAGAATATAGATAACAATGCGATACTGCAAAAAAGTTATTTTTGGCAACAATGGACAATGTGAAGCTGTTTGGTCTACCAGCACAGAAAGGTAGATGGTTGCTAATTCCCCTTGGTGTAACTGTCTTGCTTTGTCTGGGTACAGTTTATTCGTGGAGTATTTTTCGCAAACCCCTGGAAAAATTACTTCAGATTGGTGCAACTGAAAGCTTACTACCTTTTACTGTGCTACTGGTAGTTTTTGCCCTGATAATGCCCATTACTGGATTTTACATCGACCGCTTTGGTTCGCGTTTAGTGACTGCGGTTGGTGGGGTCATTATGAGTCTTGGTTATTTGCTATCGAGTCTCGATGGTAATATATCGATGCTGACTATTACCTATGGAGTTGTTGCGGGTATTGGTGTTGGAATGTCATATGGAGTTCCTTTAGCAGTGGTTGCTAAATGGTTTCCAGATAAAAAAGGTCTTGCAGTCGGGTTAACGGTAATTGGGTTTGGTTTATCACCCCTAGTTACTGCACCTTTAGCAAAATCCCTGATTGATAGCTATGGAGTTAGACAAACTTTCGTAATTTTGGGTATTGCATTCGCTGCAATTATTGTTGCAATCTCGACGTTATTGCCCACACCTCCAAAAGGGTGGAAACCCCCAGGTTGGAATCCTCCCACGAAGTTAAATTCAACCGGAGTCAATCAATCGGTATCAATGCTGCAAACTCCCACATTTTACGGATTGTGGTTGTGCTATGCAATCGGTACTTTCGCTGGATTAGCAGCAATTGGTATTTCCAGTCCCTTAGCACAAGAAATTATTAAGCTGGATGCAGCAACTGCGGCAAGTACGGTATCGTTATTTGCTGTGTTTAATGGTGCAGGAAGGGCTTTTTTTGGTTGGTTAACTGACCGTTTGACACCAAAATTTGCAGCAATTGTCGCTTTTGTGATGGTTCTGATTGCTTCAATTATGATGTTAAATGTTGGTACTGGTGATGTAGCGACTTATTTAATTGCTTTTACGCTGTTCTATTTTTCATTTGGCGGATGGCTGGCGATCGCGCCTACTTCCACTTTAAGCTTGTTTAATCCCGATGACTATGCCAAAAACTACGGGATTGTTTTTACGGCTTTTGGAGTTGGTGCTTTAGGTGGGACTTTACTTGCAGGTCGCATTCGAGATATCTTCGGCAGTTATACGAATTTCTTTTACCCAACTGCTGGAATGGCAATTTTAGGAATTATTCTGTCTGTATTCATGCTTAAACGTAATCCGGTTGTAGGGGAAACCAAGGTCGGAAGCAGAATCTAGAATCAAAAATTTTAAAAAGCAAAAAGCGCTTGGACGTGTGACCGTGTTTCCACTCCAAGCGCTTTTTGTTTTCAACGTACTCCTCACACACCCCTATATCATAATCCATGTTTTCTCAGATGGCAAGTAGTTGAAATAAATTAGGGTGTGGGGCGTTGGGAGGTGCAGGAAAGAATATTTTTATTTTTGACTGAATCGATACCTATATCCAATCTTGCCAGATCATGATTGTAAAAAATAGTAAAAAATTTTAAAAAGCAAAAAGCGCTTGGACGTGTGACCGTGTTTCC
>JANNFJ010001336.1:0-3988 GCA_031379725.1 Calothrix sp. OTE_75_metabat_31 | reverse complement strand
AAATACTGAGGGGTAATATGATACTCGATTTCAACATAAAAACCCATCACCAAAACGCGCCTTTAACTCTTGCTGCAATGCTTGCGTATTTCTTTGTCGGTAAGTTGTTCTATCCACATAAACTAGCTGCATTCCCTGCTTCGTAGCAAAATCCAAAGTTGGATTTAGTGGTAGCGTTTCCTCTCCACGAATCATACCAATTGTGCGGAAATTCAAGAAAGTTCCAGCCGCAGCAGTTGCATAAATATGATTTGAAAAAGCACCCCCGAAAGTAAGTATTGTATTTAAGTTAAGCTGTTTTGCAGCTTCGAGATTATATTTCAACTTAAACCATTTATTGCCATTGATAAAAGGATGCATCAAATCGAGACGTAACACATGAATTTCAACATTGCGAGTACGTGCAGTCTCGTGATGAATTTGCTGTATGGGGGGAGAAATAAAAATATCTTTAGAAAGCATCCTCATATTTTTCCGCAGGAACGGTTATTAATTCAGAATAAGTAAAAGCTTGCTTCTCAATCATTTCCATTAAAGCATTATTACAGCGTTCTACAATTTCTGGATATTTATTGGCATACAATCCTAGTGATGTCACAATACAAGGGTCACTAATATCTAAACCATGTTCGATTAACTGAGTTGTTTCTTCTAAAGCAAGATTAAAGATACCATCAAGATTAACTAACGATTCTGCCATATCTCAACTCCGACAACGCATGTTATTGAATTGGGACTTACGCAAAAGTCATAGAGTAACTAACCACAGAGGCACAGAGGACACGGAGTTAAGCAAGGTTTGGGAGGATTTTTGCGTAAGTCCTATGAATATAATATCCGAATCATGTATCCATATCTAAAATCAATATAGCCATAACTTCTAAATTCCCCGTGTCGAACAACCTCCAAGAAACCCACCTAAATCGCGCTCGTGCTAGCCTTCGCCAAACCTTATCTTGGTACAATAATCTTCGTAGTCCCCGACAACCCTCAAACTCGCAATTAGCGGGTTTGGTAAAGTCGGAATTGGATATGCTTGCTGCGACTCTCGATAAACTCGATTATAATGTCATTCGCATCGCTGTTTTTGGCTTAGTTAGTCGCGGTAAATCTGCGGTACTTAATGCATTACTCGGACAGAAAATTCTCCAAACCGGACCTCTCAACGGTGTGACGCAGTACCCACGTTCAATCCGTTGGAATCTTGGTGATAAAGCCCAAGTCGAATTGATTGATACACCTGGCTTAGATGAAATAGCAGGCGAAATTCGGGCACAGATGGCGCGGGATGTGGCACAGCAAGCCGATTTAATTTTGTTTGTGGTATCAGGTGATATCACCCGCACTGAGTACCAAGCATTGTTAGAACTGCGAAAATCACAAAAACCATTGATATTAGTATTCAACAAAATTGATCTATACCCCGACACCGATAGAAATGCAGTGTATCGAAATTTGCAGCAACTGGGTGCGGGAAATATTTTAGAAAAACCTTTACAACCCGATGAAATCGTCATGGTGGCAGCGGAACCTGCACCTTTAGAGGTACGTGTCGAATACCCCGACGGACGGGTTGATTACGAATGGGAGACACCACTAGCACAAATTGATGAGTTGAGGCAGGTTATATTAACTATCCTCAATCGTGAGGGTAGGTCGCTTTTAGCACTTAATGCCCTCGTACAAGCACGAGAAGCAGAGTCAAGTATTGCCCAAAAAACTGTTGCTGCAAGAGACGAACAAGCAGAAGAATTAATTTGGCAGTTTGCGAAGTATAAAGCTGTGGCAGTTGGGTTAAATCCCATTGCTATTTTAGATGTAATTGGTGGTGCAGTCGCGGATTTAGCCTTAATTAGGTCGCTGTCAAAGTTATATGGGTTTCCAATGACAGGTTACGAAGCATCTAAAATTTTGAAAACGATTTTGTTTAGTTCGGGTGGATTGTTGTTAGGGGAATTGGGTACGAGTTTGATGTTTGGATTGGGGAAAAGCGCTTTTGCCGTCACATCAGGCGATAATCCAAGTAGTGTAACAGGATTTATTGGCAGTGCTGTAGCGCAATCGGGTATAGCTGGGTATGGTGCGTACAGTGTCGGTAAAGCTGCTCAAGTTTACCTCGAAAAAGGCTGCACTTGGGGGCAATTTGGTGCAAGTACTGTGATTGAAGAAATTCTCGCACAGGTTCCTAAAGATACGATTCTTTTTAGATTGCAGCAGGAATTAGGGAGTAGGGAGTCGGCAGGGAAGTAATAAACATCTGGTAGAAATTAATTATGTGTTACCCGAAAGCCTTGGTAGGGGCGTTCATGCTTGCGCCCTTACATTATTTTCGGCGATGTCTAATACAAACTAGTGGTCTATGTCATTAATTCTGACCAGTCGAGAGGACTAGAATCCGGGTTTCTTGCAGAAACCCGGATTCTTTGGTTCTCTCAAACCTGATGACACAGACCACTACTATTAATACAGCGTTTTCACTCAAAAATAAACGTTATCAAGAGCGTAGAAAAGCATACTTCATTACCTTAACGAAATTCCACTTAATTTTTGAAACAAACTCGTCGCATAATAATCTGTCATTCCCGAAATATAATCAGTAACCCGCAATATTTTCTGATAGGTATCATCGGTCGAAAGTGGATGGTATTTAGTAGGTAACATATACCCAACTAATTCACCTTTAGGTGTAGTTTGCAATATTGAATCGACAAATTCTGCAAACAATTTTCCTAAAACTTCAAATCCAGCGATTCGCATTCCCACGACATCGGGGTGTTGAAAAACTAAATCACGTGTAATCTCGCTAATCAATTTTAAATGTTTAGCATAACTGCTTAAAGATAGTAAATTTTGGTCAAATTTACCTGCAAGGATATCTTGTTCGTGAGATAAGAAGATATCAGCCGCTTCTCTAACCAATTTGTTAATAGATTTTGCCCGCAAACGTTTAACTTTTTCGGATTCTGCGACATTCTCTTGACTAATATCGATATCGGCTATTTCGTTGAGCAATTTTTCTACTTGTAAAAAGGAAATAAACCCCATTCTAAAAGCGTCTTCGATATCCACAATCGAGTAACAAATATCATCAGCAGCTTCCATTAAAAATGCTAGTGGATGACGCGACCACCAAGCATAGTCAGGGTGACGGCGAATTAAACCGACTGTTTCGGCAACTTGATTAAATTCATCTTTTTCGGCTTGGAAAAAACCGTATTTTTTAGTACTAACTCCTGTATATTCATTGATTCTTGATTGAGGAATATTTGACTCTCTCGGATATTTAGCAAACGCTGCTAGCGCTGGACAAGTAAGTTGCATTCCGCCAATTTTGGAAGGTATTTCTAATTTGGTGAGGATGCGGAAACCTTGGGCATTTCCTTCAAATAAATCAAAGTCAGCTTTTTGAAATTGATTAATTAATCCTTCGACAATATCACAATTATTGTCATACCAAGATGTAAATCCTAAACGAATTGCATCTTCTCCCGAATGACCGAAAGGAGGATTGCCAATATCGTGGGCAATGCTAGCGGTAGATACAATATCACCAAAATCTGCTGCACTGAAATTATGTATATCAAGTTGGTGTCGTTTGACGATTTCGTACCCAACAATTCGACCTAAAGAACGTCCGACGCAGGATACTTCTAAACTGTGAATTAATCGGGTGCGAATATAGTCATTTTTGGGTAGGGAAAAAACCTGAGTTTTATCTTTGAGACGACGGAAGGAAGAGGAAAATATTAAGCGGTCGTAGTCTTTTTGAAAGCAGGTACGGTCAAATTGAATATCTTCGGGTTCGTTTTTACCCAGTCGCTGCGGTGTTAGGAGTCGCTTCCATTCCATCATATATACGTATTTGCCATTAAATAAGGTAAATAATTCTACCTTTCATTGTAATTAGGCTTTAGTCATAGCGATAATTTACACAAAATTAAGATATAGCAGTCCTTCGTGAGAAGCGCAGAAACCCGGTATCTTCAAG
>JANNFJ010001321.1:0-2779 GCA_031379725.1 Calothrix sp. OTE_75_metabat_31 | reverse complement strand
TTTGGCTGACCTTCTGTTTCCGCCACAGCTTGAGCAGCAACCAATCCACCAAAACCTAATAAAAACGAACCAAGCATCGCAATTGAAAGTATTTTCTTCATATATTTAACTCCTAATTTAACCGTTAATTAACCCTGTGGTGACCAAACAGTTTGAGAACCTTGTCCCCAAAATCCATCATATTTCGTTACTTTAACATCGCCTAAAACCTGAGTTTGACAGGCTAAACGAAGGTTTTTTGTGGGGGAGTGAGGAGGTAGCGAAAGTCGTGTCGTCTCTCGCCAATTTGGTTGGCTAACTTCACCTTCGACTTCAACTGCACATGTACCGCAAGTGCCTATTCCTCGACAGTTTATTACTTTAGCACCGTTATTGTGGAGGTCAATATCTCCTTGTAGCAAAACTTTTCTTAAGTTTGCTTCTAATACACACTCAATTGTTTTACTCTGGGCTAATACATGCGGCATTTGGTCTTAATCAAGTGGCTGTTTATAGTATATTGTTTTGAACTGTTCGTGTCCTATGACTGTAAATTCTTTACCCGATTGTCTGCCTAAAAAAATTTGGCTTTACGACACCACCCTTCGAGATGGGACACAGCGTGAAGGTTTATCAGTATCAACGGAAGATAAATTACGCATCGCTCGAAGGCTCGATAAATTAGGAGTACCATTTATAGAAGGTGGCTGGCCTGGGGCTAATCCGAAGGATGTGCAGTTTTTTGAGGAGTTGCAAGCAAACCCACTCAAGCAAGCAGAAATCGTTGCTTTTTGTTCCACACGTCGTCCGAATACGACTGCTGCAACTGAACCAATGCTACAAGCGATTCTTGCTGCTGGTACGAGTTGGGTAACAATTTTTGGTAAATCGTGGGATTTACATGTCACCGAGGGACTCCATACTACTTTACCAGAAAATTTAGCGATGATACGCGATACGATTGAGTATCTGCGATCGCAAGGTCGTCGCGTGATTTACGATGCCGAACATTGGTTCGATGGCTACAAAAATAATCCCGATTATGCTTTACAGACCCTAACTACTGCCGTCGAAGCTGGTGCAGAATGGTTGGTGTTTTGCGATACTAATGGCGGTACTTTGCCCCATGAAATTACACAAATTATTAAATTTGTCAAGAGTCAGTTGTTAATGGTTAGTGGTCAGTTGTCAATGGTCAATGGTCAGTCGTCATTGGTTAGTGGTCAGTCGTCATTGGTCAATGGTCAGTTGTCATTGGTTAATGGTCAGTTGTCAATGGTCAATGGTCAGTCGTCATTGGTAAATGGTCAGTTGTCAATGGTCAATGCGAATACTGCTGCATCTTTTGTTCCCAACGAAGAACAACTGATAACTGACAACGAACAACGGACAACTGACAACGGACAACTAACAACTGACAACGGACAATTGACAATTCCCCAATTGGGAATCCATACACACAACGATTGCGAGACTGCTGTTGCCAATGCTTTAGCAGCGGTTCAAGCAGGTGTGACAATGGTGCAAGGAACTATCAACGGTTATGGGGAACGCTGCGGTAATGCAAATTTGTGTTCGTTAATACCCAACCTGCAAATCAAGCTCGGTTTTCACTGTATAGAAAACGAACAACTATCACAACTAGCCGAAACTAGTCGCTTCGTCAGCGAAGTTGTCAATCTTGCCCCTGACGAACATGCACCCTTTGTGGGACGTTCGGCATTTGCTCATAAGGGTGGTATCCATGTATCAGCTGTGGAACGTAACCCGCTAACCTACGAACACATCCAACCCGAACAAGTGGGAAATAGCCGTCGCATTGTGATTTCCGAACAAGCAGGTATTAGTAACGTATTAGCAAAAGCACGGACGTTTGGAATTGAACTCGATAAGCAAAATCCAGCAACACGGCAAATTTTGGAACGTCTCAAAGTCTTAGAAAGCGAAGGATATCAATTTGAGGGTGCCGAAGCTAGCTTTGAATTATTGATGCGGGAAGCTTTAGGAACTCGACAGCGATTTTTTGAAGTTCAAGGTTTTCAGGTTCACTGCGATTTGGTACGCGGTCAAGAAACAAATAGCGCCCTCGCAACAGTTAAAATTACCGTTGAAGGTAAAGATATTTTAGAAGTAGCCGAAGGTAATGGTCCCGTTGCGGCTTTGGATGCAGCATTACGCAAGGCTTTAGTTAACTTTTATCCGCAAATTGGCGATTTTGAACTTTCCGATTACAAAGTGCGGATTCTCAACGAACATGCAGGAACAGCAGCAACAACTCGCGTATTGTTAGAGTCGCGTAATGGACAGCAGCGTTGGACAACTGTAGGTGTTTCTACGAATATTTTGGATGCTTCATATCATGCGGTAGTTGAGGGATTGGAGTATGGTTTGTTACTCCACGCGCAAGCTAAAGCTATGCTGTACCTTGAAGATATACCTGCTGGATATGTAGATATATAAGGATTACAGTTATTTAATAATTATTTGAGGACGGGCGATTACTTGTCCTTTTTAGTATAAAAAATTATGTAAGTACTAGTCGCCTATGTCATTAATTTTGACCATGAGCGCTGTTCAAGGTGACAAGTCAATTTGCATCAAATAACTGCCCATTATGTCGGCTTTGGTATGAATAAACTTCAAAATTTCTGAATGCACAAGTCTATAAGCGAATGGCACTAAGATAAGCCCAAAGCTTTGCCTAGCCTCGTTCCCAGGCTCCGCCTGGGAACGGACTTCGAGAGGCTCTGCCTCTCGTCAAGCCTAGCAAAGGCACTCCGGAGGCAGAGCCTCCCGGCAT
>JANNFJ010001309.1:0-10049 GCA_031379725.1 Calothrix sp. OTE_75_metabat_31 | reverse complement strand
CCCCCCCCCCCCCCCCCCCCCCCCCCCCCCAGCCAGACCCCCAGACAAGGGAGAAGGCAGGGCTGTTTCATTCTTCAAACGAAAAATCACCGAAGTCTTATATTTTCGTTTAAATTTGAGGCAATCGTAGGGGCGGGGTCTCCCCGCCCTAATATCGTTGGTAAACTTAATTATCTGGCGTAAAATGAAACAGCCCTGGGTTCAGGGTGGGGTCAAGGTGGGGTATTGGGGTTGGGGTCAAGGTGGGGGAACCCCACCCCTACGGGTACAAATATCGTTCTGGGGATAGATGATTATTTTTTATTTATTTAAATTAGCTATAAATTATTGAAAATTCACTTTTTAACAATAAAAAATCCGAAATCTCCCGAAAATTCTTTGATGTCTAAGTATATGTAATTAAAGATATCAGGAAGATTAACTGATGCTGTATCTTAAACCGAATACAATTGGCTACAGTCCTTATAATGCGTTATCTTTAGCCAAAGCTTCTAAACTTGCTTACTTAGACAAAACTACTGTTACAAATAAACTGTATGGGAATATAAACCAACTTTATTTTTTTGATAAACGAAATACTCAAGGATTTATTGCCGCTAATAACGAGTTTGTAGTCATCTCATTTCGGGGTACTGAACCACGTAATTTAAAAGATTGGATGAACAATACCCGAATATCTCTGATTCCAGGATACGGGGGTAGCGTTCATCGAGGATGTAGCGAAGCACTCGATGATGTTTGGGATGATATTGTTAGGCTTCTCCCCCAATTCCAAGACAAAAATCAGCCGATTTTCCTCACAGGTCATAGCATGGGAGGGACTCTAGCGACAATGACAGCAATTAGGTTAGGGGAAAAATATTATCAACACATTCGGGGTATATATACCTTTGGCTGTCCGCGTATGGGTGATAGTAAGTTCGTCGAGAACTACGATAAAATATTTAACGACCGCACTTTTCGCATAGTCAATCATCGTGACATCGTTACCAGACTTGCGCCCCGTAGTTTTGGCTATCAGCATGTTAGTGGTTGCTGGTTTTTTGATTCCGAAGGCAAACTGCATAACGATATCCGCTACTGGCAACAATTTTTAGAAACGGTCAAAGGTACTAGGGAAGAGTTTCTCAATGTTGTTAGCTTAGTTGAAGACCATAATTTAGATGAATATAAGAAAAATGTATTACTAAATTTTGATGTTAGGGATACAGGTATTAAGCTTACAAATATTCGTAGCAGCCAAAATCCTTTGATAGATATGACTTTGAAACAAGCTACTATAAATCCTCTTATTACCTCAACATCCTCGTAAGATAAGCATCATGCCTGTCATCCCCGTAAGATAGGCATCCTGCCTGTCTTCAAAAATAATTTATTTCCCTCACCCCTTACAGCTACAATAGACTTGACTATTTTCGATTTTAATACCCATGACTGAGCAACCGGGAGATTCTCAGCAATCTAACAAACCGACTGAATCTAAGTCGGTCAATCAGTCTAAGACAAATCCAATTGCCGATATTTGGAATCAAACGACCTCACGTTTATTAAAACTTCTACCTCTTGAACAAGTCGCGCAAAACACGGTTAAATTGTTTACCGTCAGCGATGTCCAAGTAGCAGAAATCCTAGACACTGTTCGCACCCAATTACCAACCACCGAAGCACTGCTAATCGGCAAACCCCAAGCCGGGAAAAGTTCGATTGTCCGCGCTTTAACAGGATTTTCAGCCGAAATCATCGGACAGGGATATCGTCCGCACACGCAACATACCGAACGTTATACCTATCCGTCTACCGACCTACCACTACTTATTTTTACTGATACAGTTGGATTGGGTGATGTGAATCAAGATACCCAAACAATCATTCAAGAATTAGTCGGCGATTTGCAGCAACAAAGTCGCGGTGCCAGAGTCCTCATACTTACCGTCAAAATCAACGACTTTGCTACCGACAGTTTACGTAAAACAGCCCAACAACTACGCCAAAATTACCCAGATATTCCCTGCTTGCTAGCAGTAAGCTGCTTGCATGAACTATATCCATCCAGTATAGAAAATCATCCCGAATATCCACCCAATTTTGACGAAGTTAACCGAGCATATACTGCAATCAAAGAAGCCTTTAAAGGATTGTACGATGCTTCAGTCTTGATTGATTTTACCCTCGAAGAAGACGGTTACAATCCGGTATTTTACGGCTTAGAGGCATTTCGAGATACCCTAGCCGATTTACTCCCCGAAGCCGAAGCCAGGGCAATTTATCAGTTACTCAATAAAGAAGCTTACCTTGGTGACCAAATCGGCAACCTCTACCGTGATGTCGCACGACGATACATGTCAGCTTTTGCGATTATGGCAGCAACCCTAGCAGCAGTACCTTTACCACTGGCAACTATGCCCGTGCTGACTGCTTTACAGGTTTCAATGGTGACGGTGCTAGGAAAATTATATGGTCAAAACTTAACGCGATCGCAAGCTGGGGGAGTGGTCAGTGCGATCGCTGGAGGTTTCCTAGCCCAACTCGTTGGACGCGAATTAGTAAAATTTATACCTGGTTTCGGTAGTGTCATCGCCGCTTATTGGGCGGCAGCGTATACTTGGTCACTCGGTGAAGGAGCTTGCGTTTACTTCGGTGACATGATGGGGGGCAAGAAACCCGACCCGAAAAAAATTCAAGCTGTGATGCAAGAAGCGTTTGAGGTTGCGAAGGAACGGTTTAAAGCGATTAAACAGTAAAAAAAGTAGGGGCGCAAGGCCTTGCGCCCTTACATATATACCCCACCCTGGAAAAAGTTAAACTTCGCTTTGAAATAGGTTATTTTGGTAATATCTTTTCATCAAGGTATTATAAGCTTTTGTAACTTCTGCTTTATCATCGCATTGACGAGCAAATGTCCAAATCAATGCAAGTGGAAAAAAAAGCATAATTAAACTAATCAAAAAAATCAAGCTAATAGCTATTAAACTGGTTATAATTCCCACAATCATCCGCAGCAATAAATTCCCAAGCATTGCCATATTTTTGTAAATTTCACTTTTAGTACTAATTCTGTAAGTTCCGTCCCACAAACCATCCATAGCTAAGATACAGCAGATGACGGATTAATTGAAGTACACCAAATCACATTACCTTGTAGAAGCACAATATTAGATTTTGCTTCTATTTTATATCTCACTTCAGGAGGTAAAATGCTGTAGATAGAGAATAATAAAAAAAGCATATTGCGTCTAAGTATATATAATTTACAAGCCGCAAACTCTTACAGTAATAACATGGTTTTTATTCTCAATAAAAACAAAAAAAATCAATTTAGCTTAAAAGCAATATATACAATTAATTGCTAGTGAGAATATCTTGTTTCCTACTAGACATCTCCAGAAATTAATTCCGCATTACCCGCAATCCTTCTAGAGACGCGAAATTACCCTGCAAGAATCCCTTGCGGGGAAAGCGTCTCTACATTCTTTTTCGGAGATGTCTACTGTATTAACTATATTTTTCCTTACACTTTACCCTCTTTTTACCTTCCTTCCCTACACGTTTTCATCTCAACGAAATATACTCGAAATGTACTCCTATGGTTGAAGTAGTATGAGTTGGACACCGTTACGAGAACGAATCGATACATTACCTCTAATTCTCGCTGGGCCAATTCTGCGAAATACGCAACTGAATACGGTAACGGTATGGGTAGCATTAAAGGAAGGCTGTAATGTTACTTTAGATATTTTTGATACTCGTGGCAACTTATTAATTAGTGGAAGTAGAAGAACAATCCGACTTGGTACTAGTTTACATGTTGTTGCTGTTACTGCTGATTCTGTATCCAATGTATTTTTAGCAGGCGAAAATTACCTTTATAACTTAAATTTTGGCGACAGTAAAAATCTCAATTCCCCAGGTATATTAAATTCAAAAGGTTCAATCGAAGCTATTGCCTACCCAAACTATCATCTACCTTCTTTTGCCCTTCCTCCCGAAAATTTAAATGAGTTGCGTATCTTACATGGTTCCTGTCGCAAGCTGCACGGGGAAAATTTGGATGCATTGGCAGCATTAGATAAAATGATTGGTGAAGCATTAACGCAAGAACCCAAAAAACGACCGCATCAACTTTTTCTAACGGGTGACCAAATTTATGTAGATGATGTCGCGGATTGTTTATTGTTTATGTTGATGGATGCATCAGAAACGCTGTTAGGATGGTCAGAACAGTTACCAGATGTTAAAAATATTGAAGAATTACTACCAGGGAAACGTAATAATTTAGCAACAAATACTGCTGGTTTAACAGCAAGCTTAGATAAATTCAACCAAGTTTCTAATCTTGCCAAAAGTCACTTATTTACGTTTGGTGAATTTGTGACAATGTATCTATTTGCCTGGAGTGATGTATTGTGGTCACCTGCAGATTTACCACAATTCTCAGATATAAATCCTAATAACAGGGAATTTAATCAAGTTCCAGCAGAATTTGAAAAAGAAGTTGGTTACTTAAAAGAATTTTTCTCGACATTGAAACAAGTACGACGTGGGTTGGCAAATATTCCTACCTACATGATATTCGACGACCACGAAATTACCGACGACTGGAACTTGAATATGGCATGGTGCGATCGCGTGCTTTCAAAACCCCTGGGTCGTCGTATCCTCCAAAATGGTCTACTAGCTTACGCCATCTGTCAAGCCTGGGGAAACACCCCAAACCAGTTTATTAAGGATAACCCAGGTGCAATATTACTCAAAGCAGCCGAAACTTGGTCTGCATCGGCTGGTAAGGATGAAAAATCGTCACGGGAAATTACTTTAGGAATTGGTTTACCGACTGTTGCCGAGATTAAAAACACGAATCCTAGACAGTTACCTGATTTCGATACTGCTATAGACTGGCACTATACCGTCACGGGGCCTGGTTACGAAGTTATAGTACTTAACACCCGAACTTTAAGAGGTTTTCCCGGTGAAGACTTTGGTTTTCCTGCACTTTTGAGTGAAGAAACTTGTCACAAACAAATATCCCAACTCGAAAATAATAGCGAGATTAAAGTCACTTTTATTATCTCACCTAGCCCTCTCATCGGTTTACCTTTTCTCGAAGGGGTACAGAAATACGCAACAAAACTTGCCCAGCAGCTAGGAACCTCAGCTTGGGGATTTGACCCCGAAGCTTGGGGTTTAGAACCAAAGGCATTTGAACAGCTTTTAGCACGATTAGCATGTCGAGTATTACCGCAACCAAAAAGCCGGGTAATTCTGCTATCGGGTGATGTCCATTATAGTTTTAGTTCTCGTCTTCAATACTCAGCAACAAAACCATTTGAACATTCAAAAAATGTATATTTACAAATGGTAATTGCTCAATTTACTAGTAGTTCGCTCAAAAATGAAAAACGCGAAGCAGGTGGAAGCTATTCACTACATGTCAAAGGTTTTATCCCCTTTAAAGTCATCGACCATCACCCCAAAGCCGAGATTTTAGGCTGGACAAATTCGTCAGGTAAAGAATTAAAAATTGGCACTATATATACTTATTCAGAATATTTAATGCAATTTTATCCTTGGCAACTACAGTCGAATCCAGCAATAGTTGATTTAGTGGAAAAACGCAGTTGGTTTCGATTATTTGAAATCACTAAGAAGCCTGAATGGTATTATCGTATCGACTTTTTATCGGCACAACTTGAAAATGTGAATATTCCGCTGACTTTAGATTCTCAAAGCCCCATATCAATAGTTGCACCCCTACCCGGGCAAGACCGCGAAAAGCCTTTAAAAGCTTATTTAACAATGGCAAAAAACCACCGCGATTATCGGGGTGTTGGCAATCAAGCAAAACAAATAATTGGAGTCAATAATCTTGGTGAAATTACTTTGGAATTTACCAAGGATAAACAAATAGCAGTGCAAACGTTATGGTGGCGGCTTGAGAGTTATAATAAAGACGAATTTTTAGAACCGTTTCCATTAACTCGCTATGAAGTTTCCTTCGATTTTGATGAGCCTGAATATTCAATGAATGATGTTTTAAAAGAAGTTATATTATATCCAGATGAAAAATTATAATCTTTTTAGTTGTAGGTAATTAAGTGTACTTGTGGAGGATTAACCACAGAGGCACGGAGGACACGGAGTAAATAGGGGGTTTGGGAGAGATTTTGCGTAAGGTCTAATATAGCAAAAAACAATATTCCTAACTTTTTAGAGATATAGGACTCATATTTGATTTTTGTAGGCGTAGCCAGCGCTTACGCTTATAAAGTTAGGTATTGTAGGGTGCGTTAGACGCAAGTCGTAACGCACCATTTTTAAGGATTCGGTGCGTTACGAGAAGCGAAGAGCGCACCCTACGTATCTAGAAACCCGGATTCTTGAAGAATCCGGGTTTCTAATTTTCCCCTAATAAAGGAGTATTGAGACCGTAGGGGCAGTTAGGTATCATGCCCCTACAATACCGTCGGAACATGAAAAATCATTATGTAAGGGGTAATACCCTTAATTTGCCAACGGTATCTTTTAATAAGTCGGTGTCGGAATTTATTATTGTTCAAAATCAATGCAAATATCTGCAACCAAATCTGAAAAAATACCAAATTACTTAAAATTCATCCTTCCCATGTGGTTATGCAGCCGCATCATAATTATTATTGCAATGATAATAATTGCCCCGGCAATATCACATAACCATCGCGTAACTACTTGGGGATGGGACACTTTTACTCGTTGGGATGGTGAATGGTATCAATCAATCGCCACTTCTGGTTATGAATACGTAAATGATGGTCGTACTCATTCTGTTCCTTTTTTCCCTCTGTATCCTCTGATATGCCGGGTAGTGATGGCATTTGGTTTACCTTTCCCTATTGCCGGAATTTTAGTAAACAATTTAGCGTTTTTAGTTGCCTTATTTGTAATATTTAGATGGGTTCACGAAAAACACGGTTTGAATATAGCGAAATGGACAATTGCTGTCATGGTTTGGTGTCCGCTGTCACTATATGCAACTGTCACTTATACGGAAGGTCTATTTATATTACTAAGTACTTTATCGATACAAGCATTCGATAAAGGTAATTATATATGGGCTGCTTTCTGGGGAGTATTAACAACAGCAACTCGATTGACTGGAGTCGTTTTAATACCATCATTCTTATTGTTAGCTTGGAAAGAACGCCGTCCATTTGTTGCTTATATTACTGCTGCTGTCACTAGCTTGGGGCTTTTATTATACATAGCATACAGTGCGATTAATTTTGGTGAACCGCTAGTTTTCTTAAAAGTTCAAGCTGCTTTTGGACATCGTTCATCTATGGGATTTCCTTGGCAACGTTGGTTGGGTCATGTGCTGCATGGTTTAGTTGGTTCCAAAAGCTTAAATAACCTATCGCTGTCAAATCTACTCCATACAGCTCAGTTTATCTTAATTTGTACATTCGGCTTTCTAATAAAGCGAAATTACAATCGCATTCACAAAACAGCGTTAAATTCGCTTGGTTTTATCTTGTTGGTGTGGTTGTGGTTGTTGTGGAGTGATAGCTTTGTAAAGATATATATGGTTTTTGGTGGTGCTTATTTATTATGGTACTTCCGAATGCAACTACCGACCATTGTACTAACTTACGGTATTTTTGCGCTGTTATTGGTTCTATTTTCGGGTAGCGATGTCTCGTGTGATCGCTATGCTTTTGCAATTGTCTCTGTTGCGATCGCATCGGGAATGTTTTTGTCAAAACACTCACGTTGGGCAATTGGAATTTTAGCTTACAGTGCAATTGTGCTTATCACCTTCGCAATTCGATTTTCTCGCAATATTTGGGTAGCTTGAATTAGGGTGTGGGGGGCATTTCCAAAAATGAAATAAGGGCGCAATGCCTTGCGCCCCTACACCCTATTTCGACTTAGTGCTGATGGTTACATCTGCCGACATTCCGGGTGCGATTTTAGATTCAAAATCTTTGATACTGTCTGGGTCTAAGGCAACTTTAACGGGAATACGATGCACGTTGTTAGATGCAAGGTTTGAGTAGTTACCTGGTGTACTGCCTGGACTTGGAGAAATAAATCGATTAGTTGAACTGGAAGAAACACTTTCGACCGTACCAGTAAACTTACGGCTAGGAAAAGCAGCAATTTTGACTTTAACTTTTTGTCCTGGTTGTATTTTTTCTAACTGTTCTTCCCTGAAATTGGCAACAATCCAAGGGTTGGGTTGGACTATTTCGAGTAGAGTTTGTCCGGCTTGAATCGGTTGACCAACACGGATGTTGGTGTTACTGATTCTACCGGGAACTAGCGCCGTAATGTTAGCGTAGGAAAGTTTTAGTTCTGCTTCTTTAACTTCGGCTTCTTTTTGCGGAATCGCAGCAAGTGCAGCCTTATACTGTTGACGGTTAACTTCGATTTGTCTGCTATTGGGTTGCAGGCTAATTACTGGAGGTCTGAGTTGCCCTGGTATTCCCTGTGTTGAAGCAACTTGTTGGGGAATACTGGGAACGTTATCAATATTTTGTTTTGCTAGTTCAGCCTGTTGTTTAGCAACATCTAATCCAGCTTTTGCTTGTGTTAGCGCTACTTGAGATTCACGGGAGTCGAGTTTAACCAACACCATTCCGGGGTTGGCAGATTGATTGTCTTTTGCCAAAACTTCTGTAACTACCCCACCGACACGGGAACTTACAGGGTAAATATCTGCAGTGGTGTAAGCATTGTCGCTTGTGAGATGGAATTTGTTATATTCCGACCAACGATAAGCATAAACTGCCCCGGCGATCGCACCAGATGTTAATAATGCCCCGATTGCCAATTTCGGCAACCAGTTTCTACGCTTACGTGAATTATGTCGTTCTTCGTGACCGACTTCCTCGAAAGTGTCAATAGAAGTTATTGCTGTGACTTGATTTTCGTCAGCAGAATAATCCGGTTGTTCCAATTGTGCGACTTGTTTCTCTGAAGAATTTAAATTTTCCATCGACCTACCTCATAACAGAATATCTATACTTTATATATATTGAGTTAACAGGATGAGATTAAAACTAGTCAATCACCCTTTGATACCGACATAGTTATTTCGGTATTTCCCGTAAAAATGCAGTACATTTTAATTCAACCACAATCAATTACAGCTTATTTATTAACTAGATATTTTTTATTTTTCTTTTGTTTCCCTTTTCTCCTTCTTTTCCCTCTTCCCGGACGAACTCCTTCGGTGCTACCTTTAACGGTTAGGGGACATTAAATATTTAATTCCATGAACGCAGCTGACGATAAAACAATTGTTAAAGATTATTTCAATTCCACTGGATTTGACCGCTGGAAGCGTATATACGGCGATGGAGAAGTTAACAAAGTTCAACTTGATATTCGTAACGGACACCAGCAAACCGTCGATAAAGTCATCGCTTGGCTGAAAGCAGATGATAATCTAGCACAAATCTCGGTTTGCGATGCTGGCTGTGGTGTGGGTAGTCTTAGTATCCCACTCGCGTCTGCAGGAGCCAAGGTTTATGCTAGCGATATTTCTGAGAAAATGGTCGGTGAAGGCAAAGAACGCGCGATAAGTCTCTTTGGCGACAACAATAACCCAACATTTACGGTACAAGATTTAGAGACATTGAGCGGTGAATATCATACTGTAATTTGTCTAGACGTTCTCATTCACTACCCCCAGGACAAAGCAGCCGAAATGATATCGCATCTTTGCTCGTTAAGTCAGTCACGAATTATACTTAGCTTTGCTCCAAAAACCTTGGCTTTAAGTTTACTCAAAAAAATTGGTAGCTTTTTCCCTGGTGCGAGTAAAGCAACTCGTGCTTACCTCCACAAAGAAGCGGATATAGTCAAGTTTTTACAAGCTAATGGTTTTAGTATCGAACGTCAATCAATGACTAAAACTCGATTCTATTTCTCTAAACTACTGGAAGCTACCCGCAAGTGAGGTTAAAATTGCGGCTAGAGACTTACACATCTTCGGCTGCAATTATGAAATTCCTTACCAAACTGTCTGCTGGTTCGATGCTATTTCTAAGCTTTTTCTTCCTGATGGTTTC
>JANNFJ010001272.1:0-19373 GCA_031379725.1 Calothrix sp. OTE_75_metabat_31 | reverse complement strand
CTAAATTAGTTTTTTGGATTGGACTATCAGCAGTGCCTGCGATCGCACTAGCTTCAGGTGGTGGTACAGAACTATCGGTAGTGCGGGGAACCACGCTTTTGACTTTATTTCTGTGGTTGGGTACTGCACCAATGTTGATTGGAACTATGGTATTGACCCAAGGGACGATTATTGAAGAGAAGCTAACACAAACCTTGCTGTGGGTTTGTTCCAAACCGCTATCGCGTCCTGCGTTTATTTTGGGAAAATTTGCGGCACACGCAGTCTTTATTGGTTTAATAATGCTTTTAGCACCTGCTATCGTTACCTATGTTGCAGCGTTAATTATTGGATTGCCCCCAATAACTTTGTTATTCGGCTACCTTGTCAGCTTGTTGATGATTTATTCGCTACTGCTGTTTATTGTGGCACTAACGCTGATGTTAGGAACCTTTTTTAATAATATTGGGATGGTAACAGCGATTGCCATTTCAGCTTATATTGCTGGAGCGAGTTTGAATGTAAATGAATATTTAAGGCGATTTGAACCTTATAGTTTTGCATCACTACAACGTTATGCGGTTGAAGCTGTAGCTGGTCGTTCCAGTGCTGATGCTTGGATAGCGATGGGTGTTACACTTTTATTGATTGTAGTGTGCTTGCTGGTTGCGTCTTGGCAGATGGAACGACATGA
Organism: Calothrix sp. OTE_75_metabat_31; assembly: GCA_031379725.1. Classification (GTDB taxonomy): domain Bacteria; phylum Cyanobacteriota; class Cyanobacteriia; order Cyanobacteriales; family Nostocaceae; genus JANNFJ01. Next base: position 18,700 of record JANNFJ010001272.1, on the reverse strand, counting down.
GCTTTAGTTGTCAATTTAAATCAAAATTTGAGTATTCCAAGTAAAAAAGTGCCGAAACTGTCATGCTGACGTAAGGAAGCATCTCAATACTTGTCGTAGTCGATTTGCTATTGGGTAAGATTGCATTTAGTGCTTTCGACTACGTTTGTAACATGGGATTCTTCCCTTCGCTCAGAATGACAGTTTATAAGTCGGGTAGGGTAATAAACAGTTACTGGTGCTTTCGACTACGTTTGTAACATGGGATTCTTCCCTTCGCTCAGAATGACAGTTTATAAATGGGTTAGGGTAATAAGCAGTTATTAGTGCTTTCGACTACGTTCGTAATATGGGATTCTTCCCTTCGCTCAGAATGACAGTTTATAAGTCGGGTAGGGTAATAAGCAGTTACTGGTACTTTCGACTACGTTCGTAATATGGGATTCTTCCCTTCGCTCAGAATGACAGTTTAAAGGTTGTAAAGACGTTACATGTAACGTCTCTACAACCGTTTAGACGAAGCCCTAATTGCTCTTTTGAGTTAAATTTTTGATTTTGGCAGCAGTTTCTTCAGGTTTTCCAGCGAAGGGAAAAATTAAAATACCCTTGACTTTATTATCGGTTAATTCTTTCAAATGATTTAATTGATAATCTGTAATCGCAATTCCAGCGTAATTTTCGGCATAATTCAATTCTTCTTTAAAATTAGCATCATTGTAAGCTTGAATGAAAACTCGATCCACTTTCCAGGAAGGCCAATCAGCCGCGAAATAACGCTTCGCCCAATAAGGGTTATGATGACAAAGGTCGAAACTAACCTTCGGGTTGGCTTTTTTCATCGAAGTTATCATTTGCTGTGAAAAATAAGTCAACTTAGCGGTTCGGTCTACTTTACCGGGTAATTCGGCATGATAGCCTAAATAATCATCCCACTGCACTGCATCGATGGTTGGGTATTTTTGGACAAATTCGACTAAGACGTTTGTAAAAAAATTAGCAACTTCGGGAATCTCTACATCCAACACGTAGTGGTCGATTCCAGCATAGGTTTTATCAACTCCTGGTACAATCCATTTTTTAGAAATTGCCAGGTCAAAAATAGGACTATTTTTATCTATTTTTATCCCCTTCTCAAAATAAGCATGTACTTGCATCCCCTGTTTGTGTGCTTCGTCAATCAACCAATCTAACCATTGGTCTTGAAACTGATTTGGGCAACTTTTATATCCGAGTGTTTTCTGCATGACGGAGCTATTATACATCGTGCAACCATTACCCCACACTCCATGAATAATTGTATTAATTCCTTGGTCGTGATAATAACGAACCCGCGAACGAATCGTTTGTTCATCAGCATTATTCGTAACTTGATACCGACTTAAATAGATTCCTCTAATGGCTTTTTTATTCCAACCAGTTTGAGGTAATGGTGAGCTAATTACTACAGGCTTTTGAGTATTACTAGGTGACGGTAATTTTTGAGGGGTTACGGGTGATGGTATATTTTTAGCGGGAGCTTGTACCCCAGGTAAACTAGGATTAGCAGTAGATGTACTTACGCTCGGTTTGGGTGTTGAAATGGGAGAGATTGTTTGCTGGTTATTAGGTAATTGACTGATATTACTAGGTAAAAGCTTGATGACAGTATTTATGTTGCCTAGATGGATAAACCACCAATAACTACCACCTAAAATAATTAGAATAAATGAAATTGGAATGTTCGCACATCCACATCCGCTGGCTTTTTTGGGTGACATAGTAGGGGGCAGTAGTCATTCTCGATACCCTATTCTATTAAATGGATTACCGACTCGCTGGCAACCCGATGGACATGCCACACGTAAATTAAGAAAAACTCCCACACCACTGAGAGATAATTAAGCTATTCTGAGTAAAAATGAGAAAGAACTGTCTTCTATTTGACTTGATTTATTAAAATTTGCTGACGGAAAAAAGCCATCAATCGTAATTTCCCTGTTTTAAACGCTTGTTCATGCGTATCCTATGCAGGGGAACTTAAGTGCTTAATATTAAGATATGCTATTCCAAGCCTGTACCACAACTTGACTTAACCAACGACGCTGTTGTTTGTCGAGTAGGGGGTCATCAGCAAGCACTTGTTCCGTAAGTTCTTCGAGCGATTGACCTTGAGCGCGGACGATTCTGATTACACCTGCGATCGCAGCTGCGACCAATTCTTCATCAACTGGCTGTTGTTGTAAATCAAAAATGTCTTTTGGACTGTCTGGGATGGGATAATTCATGGCGTGAGGTTATGAGCGGACTAAATGAACGATAATTTGACGAACTCTTAAAATTTCTTTACTGAATTTTCATCTAACTGTTAGGGCGGATATTACCGCACTTTACAAGTTTGTTAAATCTGTCTTAATGAGTAGATTTAGAGGAGATATAAAAAAAATGGACGAATTGCTTTATCTAGAAATTCCAACCCCTGACTATTCAACGGTTAGAGATTGGCTGCAAAACGATTTTGTTGCCAAAACAGGAGAAAAATCAAAGACTCCTGACGGAATTCGCTTAATAATGGTGGAATCTACAGCCGAGAATCAGACTATTCCGGAAAAAGTTCGCTGTGAACTTTCGATATTCGTTTGGACTGTACAACGAACTACTTACCTGAAGGTTTTTCGCTGGGGAAATAAACCTTCGCACAATGAGAAGCAAATTCTTAAAAGTCTTACAACTTCAATTCGCAACCGCTTTCCCCATGAATATCCCGAACCACCGGAAATAGACTTATCCAAACAATCGATTTTTGAAGCTTTAGCCCCCTATTACCCCCTCACCGCCAAATATTTCCAAAAAATGCCTAACGGTGAATACGACCTCCAGCGCGTCTATTGGTGGGAACAACGCTGGCGCGAAGGTGTACGCAATCCCCAGCAACCGAGGCAGGTGATTTTTAGAACAGACAAGGGAGAGGGGGAAGACAGGGGAGAATATTCTTCCCCCTTGTCCCCCTTGTCCCCCTCGTCTCCCTCTTCCCCCTCTTCCCCCACTCCCCAATTCGACCTCATCTATATCGGTGGTGCATTAGGTATTATCCATGCGACGGTGATGGCAAAACTTGGGTATAAAGTATTACTGATAGAGCGATTGCCGTTTGGACGAATGAATCGGGAATGGAATATTTCGCGGGATGAAATTCAATGTTTGGTAAATTTGGGGCTATTAACTTCTAGCGAAGTAGAGTTAATAATTGCACGGGAATATAAGGACGGGTTTAATAAGTTTTTTGATGCTAACAACCCAAAGAACTTAAAATCGCCTATACTACATACGCCTACAGTATTAAATATAGCTTTAGAATCTGAACGACTACTGCAATTATGCGGAGAAAAGCTTCGCGCCGCAGGTGGTGAAATCTGGGGCGAGACTGAATTTTTGCGTGCAGATATTAATGAAGAACAAGTTATCGTTACTGTTAAAAATTTAACGAGTAGTGCGATCGCTCAAGTTAACGGACGGTTAATTGTCGATGCAATGGGAACTGCTTCACCTATCGCTTGGCAATTAAACGGTCGTCGTGCCTTCGATAGCGTTTGTCCAACAGTGGGGGCTGCTATTAGTAAAGGGTTTAAACCGGGGGTTTGGGATTCGCAGTATGGTGATGTTCTATACAGTCACGGCGATATTTCACGCGGTCGGCAGTTAATTTGGGAGTTGTTTCCTGGTGCAGGTGATGAATTGACGATTTATTTATTCCACTATCACCAAGTTAATCCTCAAAATCCTGGTTCGTTGTTGGAGATGTACGAAGACTTTTTCACAATTTTGCCGGAGTATCGCCGATGTAACATGGACGAATTGGAATGGAAAAAGCCGACATTTGGTTATATACCAGGACATTTTAGTACAGACGAGCGCGATCGCACTGTTGCATTTGACCGTTTGATTGCAATTGGCGATGCAGCTTCGCTGCAATCTCCACTGGTGTTCACGGGTTTTGGTTCGTTAGTCCGTAACTTGGAACGGTTGACGACACTGCTTGATACTGCCCTTAAACACGATTTACTGGGTTTCGAGCATTTGAATCGAATTCGCGCTTTCCAAAGTAATATCGCCGTTACTTGGATGTTTTCTAAGGGGATGATGGTACCGACGGGGAAATTTTTGCCTCCCCAGCGTATCAACTCGATGTTGAATAATTTCTTTGGGTTACTTGCCGATTCATCTCCAGAGGTTGCGGAGAATTTTATTAAAGATAGGTTTGATTGGTTGACATTTAACCAATTAGCAATCAAAGCTGCGAGCAAAAATCCAGCATTGCTGCCTTGGATTTGGGAACTTGCTGGTGCAAAAGATTTACTGCGTTGGGTAGGTAATTACATAAATTTTACCCGTCATGCAGTTGTTGTGGCGCTAGTTAGTGGTTGGTTTCCAGCTTTTCTTGCACGCATTCAAGGTTGGCTAGAACCTCGCAATCCGGCTTTGTGGTTGCGGCTTTTAGCGATTAATTATGCGATCGGTACGGGTAATCCACCTGTAAAAGAGCAACTTTCTCGCCCGAAATCGGCAGCGGCAATTCAAGAACCTGAAGTTAATAATTTAATTTCGTAATTTGTAAGGGCACGATTGTAAAGACGCGATCGCTAGGGCACGATGTATCGTGCCCCTACCTATATGTACGCTTGATTAGTTTGTTGTTACTGCCCCAACATTATGATTGGGGAGGGCGAAATTTGGGTAATTCCACTGATGCTAAAGATTTACGTCCTTTGGGCGGACGCTTGGGATAAACTACTGGCGAGGGTGAATTTCCATCGTCTGCATGGTGGGATGGATGCAAAGGTGAATCAGTGGCAGGCAAATCTAAATGGGTTAGTTGCGATACTTCTGCCCAATAATCCTCGCTTTCATTTTTGGGATTTGGAGTTGCTTCGATTACTGGTTCCGCATAAATAGCAGTATCATTTAACTCAGTAGTACTATCTGATTCTACGGTAATAGTATTGTCCAAAGGTAAATTAAATGTTGTAGGGTTCGTCCATTCCTCAATGATTCGAGGGGGTGTTTTTTCTTGGGAATCATCCCAAATATGAGATGCAGCAGTATCTTCGATATGCGTATCTGTAGCTGACTCAGAAGCATTGTTTTCTATCTCCAAGTCATCAATATCTAATTTGAATGGCATTTCTACTTCGGCTGAAGCTGGTTGCGAAGTAAAAAATATTTTAATTACGCTATCGATTTGTTGTTCGAGACTGGGTGAAGCGATTGGTGGTAATTGTTCAGGCGTACTAATCCCATCCGAATCGGGTACAACAAGTAATTCTTGTGGCAATTCATTTTTGTTAATTACAGCTTCACTCGTTGAGTCAGTGGAAATGTCTCCCAAAATATCCTGGGTTTCTTCAACCGCAGGGTCAGCACACCAAGGTCGAATCGGGTCGGTATTAACGAACAATGAACGAAATTTCTTGAGTGAAGGCGATAATTCTTCCCCCACATCATTAAAGTCATTTTCTGTCAATTCGTCTTGGGAAGCTGTTATGGGGGTTTCCAGACATTTCTCTAATGCTGCTTTAAATTGTAATGTCTGACGCTGTTGTCGCATGAGCCGGGTGCGAAGTTCGCGGCAAGCTGTTTCAGATTGCAGTAAATGTTGTGACTGTTCGTTATGAGTAGTTTGCAACAAAGCGCATTCGCGTTCTAACTGTGCCAAACGAGAAAGACTAAGTTCAAATTGCGCTTTGTAAGTTTCGATTAAAGCTTCTTGACGTTGAGTGTTTTGTAATGAGGTTTCTAACTGTTGGTAAAGTGACTCAATTTGCTTTTGGGCTACAGTTAGTTCTGAGGTTTGCTGCTTGAGCATTGTCTCGGTGACGTTGGAACGTTTCTTTTGCAACTGCAAAGCCTTTTGAGACTCAGTTAATGCCGAGGTTAGTTCTTCAACTTGCTTGTACAACTTATCGTTAGCAGCAAGTAAATCTTGATTCAAGGTCAGCAATTGCTGAAATTCGGTATTGACAGAAACTTGTTTTTCACGGTCGGGTTCAGCTACCCAATCATCGGATCTAGGAATGTCAGGAGTTTCTGATACAATATTCTCGTTTTCATCTGCGTTATCCAGGATTTGGGTTTCCCATTCCTCATTACCCAATGTTAAAACCTGGTCGTGTTCTGAGTCGATATATAAATTAGGGCTTGCGTCTGTATTTTGCAGTTCCTCGACTGGAAATTGATGATATTCGTCATGTGGGTCGGTTTGTGTGACTCGTGCGGGTAGCAATTTTGGAATTGCCATTTGATTTGCAACAACCGAGTAAAAGGGACAACCAGTATCTGGTTGTGCCACACTAGCATCTGGGGGTTTTCTCCAAGCCCCATTATCTGGGGTGTCAGCTTCATTCATCTCTTTTTACCCAATTTTTACCCGCAAGCCTGAATCTAAACAACCGAGCGCAGTATCGCATTTACGATAATTTTCTAACGCATATCAAGCCATTACCTAGTTTAGTCGAGCTTCATTTTAAATAACAGATATTAAGTTACAAATATTAATGCTGTATTTTGTCACCAAACAGGATACAGGAGCGCGAATTAAAAAAGGCTGAGATACTTCATTTACCCAGAGTACCGCCGCCCCCCTGTAAGGGTGCGGCTACGCAAACAAAGCCTGCCTCCGCAGGCTTGGCTAGATTAGCCCCAAAATTCTATGCTGGGAGCGGTTTGCTGTCATATAAGTGTGGGGTTAGAATTATCGTGAACAGGAGACAGGGAGTGGGGAGTAGAAACTTCCCATCCCACCCTACCTTCCCATTGTCTCTCTTGTCTTCTACTCCCTACTCCCTTCTTTCTCAAGGCAGCCAACGGGGGTTAAACCCAGATAGCGGTAATTGTTCGGGTTTGATGTTGGTTGATACTCCAGCGTCGGCTACAGGTAATAAGGGCATTAACCAGAGGCTACTGCTCGATATCGCTTCACCCTCTAATGTTCTTAAGGGACTGGTTGCTGCTGGTGTATTAGATTCTTCTTGGGGTACAACTTGGTCAAATAATAATCCTAAACCGTCGGGTGCTAGGTTCATTTGAATATTTCGCTGACCTGCGGGAAGGACTATTAAGGGTTTTTGCTGCCCTGATTTGAGGTCAATCGCAACAAAGTAAGGCTGTTCGACGTATTGCGGACCGGGGATGAGTTGGGTAATTAGGCAGTAAAGATTGGGTGAGGCTGTGTCAAATTGGCAACTTAAAATTGAACCAGTGGTTTTGACCAGTTCTTTATTGGCACCTTGGTTAGTGACTAAAAATAATGACTTGGTGGGGTTGTTACGGTCGGCATTAAATTTGACCATTGCGGCTTGAGTGCCATCTTTGGAGAAGGCTTTCACTAATCCGAACTGTGGTAAAAAGTCAAGGGGTTTTGTGCCATCTTCTTGTAGTGGCAAAATTGCTGCTCCTTCTCCTTGGGCAACAGCAACAGCTTTGCTATCTGGAGTTATCATGAAATCTCCTCCAGGTAGGCTTTTTACTTGCTTAAGTTGGGGTTGTTCTCCCGAAGTTGTTTTGTTTGCTGGCATAAACCACAGCCCAAAGTCGCCGGGGTTATTTTTTTTACCGCGTTGAATAACGATAGTTTGTCCGTCGGGGGATAGGTCGAATTTAAGATTTTGGTAATCTTTGTTGTCTAATACTAGGTCAACACGACTTGGGGGGTCGGCTTGTTTTTTGGGGTCTGTGGGTATACCTGTGGTGACAACGTAAATTTTGCCTGCAAGTAGGTCTTGGCTGCCTTTGTTGCGGGCCGCAAATAGGATTTTATCGCCTTGGGGATAGGGTTTAAAATCCATGACGATTAGGTCTTTGGGGGTGAGAATAGTTTTTTGTGTGGCTGAGAAATTGTAAAGGACTAGCCGACCTATTTCTTCGTCGGCTGCACCGATATAAGCAACAACGCGATCGCGGGTTTTAAAGTTACCAACGAATGATTGAATGGTGCGATTTTTTCCTTCAAGTTCGGCAAATTTATCCCTAGCCCCCTGTAATTGGACTTTATACTTTGTGCCATATGGTGCTGGTGTTAGTAATGTGTAAACCATGCGCCGACCCGCCCAGCTATATTTACCAGCTAATGGCGGTTCGATTTTTAAGTTCTTTTCGACACTTTGAATATCCATTGGGCGACTGAAAGTTAGGGCAAATGATGTATCATCTGCACCAACTTTTTGGTTTTCCCAAGTAAAATTTCTGACGGTTGCCCTAACTGCATCTCCTTGGGAAATGAGTATGCCAATTACTAAAGTGAGTACAAGTATCAACGCTAGCGAAATTCGGTCTATTGGTAATAAAGAAGACTTTTTCTTAGCCATTGTGAGGCTTCCTAAGAACTATAAGGATTTTTGGGTTGTTCGATTTTCTTAATCGAGGTTGGGTCGATGGTAACGTGACGTTTACCAGCGAAGTCTTCGGTAATCATCTTGCCCTCGATTTCTAGCCAGGTATCTGCTGGGTATTTGTCACGGTTTCCTTGGAGTTTGACAGGTAAACCAATCGGGTAAGCATCAGCAGCGCAACAGGTGATTACAAACTGCGAAAGTAAGAAATGTTCTTTATCCATATCTGCTGGATACAAGACAAACCCGCGAACTTTGGCTTTTTGTCCGGTGTAGGTGTCGGGTTCGGGATAGACATTAATCGTGCGTACCCATTCTACAAGCGTCCGTTCTTCAGGACGACGGCTAGAGCGAAATGCTTGGGGTTGCGATCGCGTTGGCCCAAGCAATTCGGTTACACTGCGATTCATGGCGCTTTCACTGGCAAAGACTTGAGGGGTAATAATAAATCCCAAAATTGCGGATATTAATAGTAGTGAACTACTCCATCCTGGTGGAAATACCGTAATGTGTTGTTCGACCGGTACTTCATAACGTTTTCGGCGTTTTAATAGTTGGTTGGCTTTGAAAGAGGCAACGAACAATAAAGCAAAGCTAGCAATTAGTACTAACCAAAAATAATCAGGGTGAATTAATAAGTTGAGTTTACCTGTGAAGCGATATTTCAACATTAATATCCCCCAAGCTCCAATTGCTAGGACATCGAGCCAAGGTAGTATTTTCAGGGGAATTAGAGGTTTCTTTTGTTTGATCATTAGTTAGTGGTCAGTAGTTAGTTGTCAGTTGTCAATGGTTAGTTGTCAGTGGTCAGTAGTTATTAGTCAGTAGTTATTGGTCAGTTGTCAATTGTCGGTGGTCAGTTGTAATTTGATAGTGGTTAATAGTTATTGATATTAGTATTTTTTTAAAGTAAAAATGACTACTGACTAATAACTACTGACCAATAACTACTGACTAATAACTACTGACCACTGACTACTGACCAATAACTACTGACAATTTTTTAAAGTACGTGCAAATTCAAAACCAATGTCAATACAAACGTTAATAGTCCGGCAAGCATGAACAAATAGAATAGCGCTCTTGGTTTGAAAATTGATAGCATTAAGCCGATACCTTTAATATCAACCATTGGACCAAAGACAAGGAATGCTAACAGCGAACCACTTGTAAAAGCTGAGGCAAATGATAATGCAAAAAATGAATCGACTGTGGAACAAATTGAGACGACAACTGCCAATATTAGCATTGCCACAATTGAACTAATGGGCCCCGCACCCAGACTCAAAATCAAATCGCGGGGTGCGAGTACTTGAATTGCTGCCGCAACTGCACTACCCAGTACCATAACTGCACCCAATTCGCGCAATTCTTGGACGACATTATCGAGTACCAAAGCAAATTTTTGGGATAGTGGTTTGCTGGGGCTTGTTGCGGCTAAAGTTGCTTGCATCTGGCTGGGGTCAACTCGCATTACTTGCCCCCCAAATTGACCCCCTAACATGTAAGTACCCGATTGCAGGAGAGTTGAACCACCTGTTTGTGGTCGATTTTGGGAACCTCTATAATGCTGTTGGGGTTCGGGTGGCGCGGGTGGGTTAAATTTGAGATAGCGGGATAAAGCCGGCTGAACAATCGGCGTTAAATCTTTTTGAAAGCTGAATACATAGCCAACAGTGGTGGCAATAATTAAGGAAAACACAACCCGTAGTACTACAATCTCTGGCTGGTCGCGGAATGCTGTCCAGGTTGACCAAATTACTATGGGGTTGATTGTTGGTGCAGCCAATAAAAAGCCAATTGCTACTGGTGTAGGTACTCCCTGCATTAGTAACCGTCGCGCTACAGGCACGTTACCGCATTCGCACACCGGAAACAAAAAGCCGACCAAGCTGCCGACAAATGCACCCAATATCGGGTTCTTTGGCATTCTACTAAGTAGTTTGCGCTCATCAACCATAATTAGCAGCAAACTAGAGAACAAAACCCCAAGCAGCAAAAATGGTATTGCCTCAACTAGTAGACTTAGAAATATGGTGAAGCCATTATTCAGTTGATTCATGAGGGTCGCAATTCCGAAGCGGTGTGAGGATTTAAGCTTATGCCAAGTCATTCTATCGGAATGGGGATCAAAATCAAGTGCAAGCAATTAAACATAACTTAAACAAAAATTAAGTAGTTGCTAGTAAATCCGGGTAAAGAGCAGCATTATCTTCGATTGCCCAGTTAGATAATAGTTCCCTTCTCTCAAACTAATGGTCTGTGTCATAAGTTTTGAGGGGTAGTGCGTTCGCGCAGCGTGGCCGCAGGGCTTACATCTTGCTCGCGTATTATATTAAAGCGAGCAAGATGCTCGCACTACCAAATTTTTTTGAACCCCTCAAAATTAATGACATGAACCACTAGATTAATTTTGAGCTTGTCGTCAGGGTCAAAATCCGGGTAACTTTTACAGAACCCCGATTGGAACAGGTTAGAACTTTTGACATGGAGTACTAAATATCCTTAGTTTCAAATTTTTAATCTAAATTTTTTATACTTATTTTATACTTACAGTAATTTTGCTGTCGCAGAAGTCAACTTTTAGGTAATTTCATCAAAAATTTACTGCCACTTCAAAATTCTGAGTTGTAAGCAAGCGCTGGTAGGGGTAAATACTGTTTTACATGAAAAAATTTTCCAGAGTATCCATAATGTATGGATAAATTTTATACAACAAAATCTCATTACCCGCAAGTCCAAAGAGTTACAATCTTAACTTTCTCGAATCGGTGAGAACTTATCTCCTGATTTTCCCCATACCGATTTTATTGAAACTGGCATAGCCTAGAAAAGCTACCAGTTTGGTTAGTAATTTTGACATAAGTCTTTGTTAATTAAATAGTCAGGGTTTCCAGTGCAACAAGAATTCGTATCGGAAATATCAGCGCCAGTTCTATTTGAAGGTAGCAATAAAGACCTTAGTCTTGAGTCTACGCTTCAAGAATTGCCACTGTACGCATTCGAGGTATCAATGAGTTGTACGGGTGCGTCCGTGGCAAAAGTGTTTGAGAAGTACCCGCTTTTAACCGGGGCAATCCTGCTAGAAGACGGGAAATACATGGGGATGATTTCTCGACGGCAGTTGTTAGAATTTTTGATTCGTCCGTTTGGGAAAGAGATGTTTTTTGAGCAATCTTTGAGCATTATTTACAGTTATGCCCGCACGGGAATTTTGACGCTACCGGAAACAACTCCAATTTTGACGGCCATGCAGTTGGCATTAAGACGTTCTCCTGAATTGCTAGCGGAACCTTTGGTAGTACGGGCACAAGACAGTTACAAGTTACTTGATGTGCAGGAGTTAAATTTGGCATCGTGGCAAATTCGGGGTATTGAGACGCAGGTGCGTTACGAACGCAGTCAAGCACAAATTATCCAAAATGATAAAATGGCTAGTTTAGGAAGGCTTGTAGATGGGGTTGCTCACGAAATTTTAGACCCTGTAAATTTTATTTGGGGTAATCTTAGCCATGTTTCTAACTACAGTCAAGATTTGTTGAAACTTGTAATGGCTTATATGGAAGAGTTACCGAATACAAGCGAACATATTAGTTATCTTAAGGAAGATATTGAATTTGATTTTTTAGAGCAAGATTTAAAGAAGTCGCTTGCGAGTATTCAAACTGGTGCAGAACGATTAAAAAAATTGGTGACGAGCTTGCAAAATTTTTGTCATATTGATGCTGTTTATCCTAAACCCGCAGATTTACATGCTTGTATGGATAGTATTGTTTTGTTAATTAATAGCAGAATCAAAGGCGAAATTAAAATTGTTAAAAGCTATGGACATTTGCCACCAGTTTACTGCTTTCTAGGTCAATTGAGCCAAGTATTTATGAATATTTTGAGTCGTGCTGTTGACACTTTGCTCAATGAGGCAGTACGCCAGCATTACAATCATGACGTGATGTCGGTGGAGGAGAAACCGCAAATTTCAATTACAACACAAGTGATTTCTACACAAGAAGGCCTTGATATTGTTAGTAATTCGCGCTGGGTTGCAATTCGCATTCAAGATAATGGGCCAGGAATGTCGGAAAAATTATTACAGCAAATTATCGAGTCGTTTTCAGTCGAAAAAAGAGCCGATAAAGAAACTAGTTTAGCTGTAAGTTACCGTATCATTACTGCTCGGCATGGGGGTAAATTGAATTTGCGATCGCAACCAGGAATCGGTAGCGAATTTGAAATTCTATTACCGTTGGTTTGACGTAGGGGCGGGGTCTCCCCGCCCATTATTGATTTCCCAACCCATTATTGATTTCCCCACACCTACGTCAAAAAAATAACTAATTTTGCGGTTCAACATGGTGAAAATATTTATAATCAATATAGCGATGTCCGTCGCTTGTGTAATGAATAATATCCACAAAGCGATGATTCCATTCCACATCCCGCGATGAGTAATTATGACGTGCATGAACTATTTGAGAGACTGTTTCATCTACCCCGCTTAGGGAGACAATCATTGTACTATTGGTTTGAATTAATGATTCGGCGGTAACTCCATAAAGTGGACTTGATTCATCAATAATATGCACGATCGACCAAGTTAATGTGAAATTGGGTGACTGATTTCGCACAAGTTGTAAATCATGAATTCTACGTAAAAATTTACCTTCACTTGTCACCTCGTCACGCATAAAATATGCTCGCATCTGCGCTTCGAGAATCTGATTGCGACGCTGGTTTGCAGCACGAAATATAAATGCTGGCTTACCTTCGTATGATGTAATAACTGCTACTTTACTAAAAACGACACGAGCAGTAGCGCGAGAAAAGCGGGCAAAGGCAAGTCCTGTGATTAAGGCAATTCCCTGTAAACCTACCATTGCCTCGATTGTGACAATGCTGTTGGAATACACTGTTTTTGGATACATTGCACCGTAACCAATGCTTGCCAGTGTTTGGACGCTAAAAAAAAAGAAATCTAGAAAGGAACCGGGGGTAGCGTTTTCAATGCAGTCACCTCCTGCCATATAAATAAAGGCAAACAGCAAGTTTGCAGCTATATATAACAGTACTAATACACCGAAAAAACCAGCCCAAGGTACAGTTAAAAGTAAATGGTAAGGGTCACGCCAATAAGAGTACCACGTACCTAAACCTTCATAAGTAAATAGCCCATCATGTACTTTGATGTTAACCCGTGATGGTAGGGGATGTTGGATATTTTTTAAAAGTTGCTTTAACCGCATTCTAGTGGAAAGGAGAGTAGGGAGTAAAGAAAGAAGATAAAAAGCATTTTTCTTTCTTTATAATTACCTACCTTACCATCTCCTCTTCTCCCTTAGTGCCTACTCCTTCACCGAAGTACGTGCAAACCACTCTTGATACTGTTGCTGATGCTGTTCGTCCTCGACTGCAATGGTAATTTTGACTCGTTTACATCCATTATTGCGTTCGAGTGCGATCGCATTCAAAAGTAAGCTAGCAATTTTTGCAGAACTAAATTCACCACTAACGGTTAAAGCACCGTTAAAATCCGCACTTTCTAACCTTTGCGCTGATGTTGCTTCGGTTCCAACAATTTCTTCCCCACCTAAATAAATATTGGCTAGTTCTTTATATTCAGGACTAACTTGTTCGACGATTAATCTTTCGTGCCGAACTGGAACCGTCACCATTCGAGTTTCGATTTCCTTACGAACTACGACTTCACCAACTTTACGCTTGCTGCGGTCTACAATTAACCTTTCACCAAGTAAACGGATAATATCTTCACTTGCAACTTCTTCGCTGGAATCTACTGCAAAATTATTAGTGGGATTTACTGATGATGTATCTGGCATTGATGAATTTTGCAATGAATTATCCACTGTTAAATTTCCCGATGTATTTTCTGATATTTCAGGTTCTATTTCCGGCTCGGTTTCCCGCTCAAAATATTCTGGTAAATATTCAAGCTGTGATTTATCGACAATTAAAATTAGGCAATGTGCCGATGAATCTATTTTTTGAACAAGCTGACCTCTGAGAATAAATAAGCGAGCAACACTTTGGTCAGAAGATTCGCTAATTATAAAACTAATTTGTCGGTTTGAGTCTAAAATTACATCTTTGACTTTGCCAATTGAATTACTGTGCTTGTCGATTACAGCAAAATTTCTTAGCTTACTATTGAGGTTGGTAATTAAGGATCTAACTTGTTCTACGCTTGTATCTTTATTAATTGTTGTCGCAGTTGCATTATTCATCGTTTTAATTTCAATAAGTTCTTAAAAATAATTTTTATTTGATATTAGTTTTTAGGTCTAAACATCCTAAGGGAGCATCCAGTTTTGGCATATTTATAATTTTGTAGTGCGTACCCCTGCGGGGAAGCAAGCAACGCGCAGCGTGCCCGCAGGACTTACATCTTGCTCGCTTAATATAGTACGCGAGCAAGATGCTCGCACTACACGCCAAAATAGGATGCTCCCCATCCTAACGAGGCTTTTAGTGATTTTTCGTTATCCCAGGGCGTTGTAGGGGCACGATGCCTAACTGCCCCTACAAGTAATTAACGTTCGTCAATTGGAAGGCCAGGTGCGTTTACATCTAATTCTTCACGACGAATTTGTTCTTGCGACTCGACAGTATCGTGGTCTACCACTTTGCTAACTCGAACTTCTTCACGGACAAAAGCTTCTTTAGTGATGTTGGCAGTTTCTTCGTAAATTTCCATGTGGGCAACTTCACCTTCACGGAATGCGCCTGCATCAGGAGAAACTGTTCTACCAGCATCGGCAGGTGTAACCCGCTCAATTACGACTCGTTCTTTTTCAACTGGAACTGAAACCCGTGCGGTTTCGGTTTCAACATGCTTACCGATTGCAACTTCACCAGTTTTTTGACGACGCTTGTTAGCAACTAAACGTTCTTCGTACAAACGTAATGTTTGATGATCGGTATCGTTCATGTCGTATAGCGACGGTTCATTTTTGTAGTTGTAACTGTCGCGGTTGTACGTAGGTGTGTCTGCTGTGGTGCTTTCGGATGCAGCGGTTGTAGGCTGGTATGCAGCAGCACCCATTGATGCAGCACCTAATCCGGCAGTACCCAGTCCAACACCTGTATCGAGAGGCAATGATGCATCTAAAGGTGCGGTTGCGTCGAGTGATGCTGTGCTACCTGTGCTTGCTGCATAACGACTGCTGTCGTTAGGGTTGCGATAAACATCGCGTACTTTTTCTTCGTAGTCGTGGTCTAATGCGAGCTTTTCACTAAATTCTGGTAGTTCATCGGCTTGTTGTCTGCTCATGCCAACTGCATATACACGGTCTGCGTTATAGTCGATGCGCGAACGACCTACAGGCAGTAATACTTTTTTACCAAAAATCCAGAAACCTAAGTCAACTATCAAGTAGCGGAAGTGACCTTCTTCATCAACTAGTGCATCGCTGACAGATCCAATTTTTTCCTCGCTTCCTTCAACGTATACGCCTAAACCTTTAATATCATTTCCTTGAAAACTATCTTTATAGTCTGCGTCGAAGTCTTCTAATTTGTGAAGTGCCATAATGATTTCCCCTTGAACAATTTTCTTCTCTATACTCAATAATTTAAAGAATGATTTGTTTTTGTCCCTCTGGCTTTAGGATGAACTTAATTAAGTCATAAGTTTGATAATTAATTTAGAAATGATACAAATGACTTAATGAATGGGTAATGTAGCGTTTCTTTACCGACTGAGGTACAGCCATTTTAAAAATAAGATAAGGGCGCAATGCCTTGCGCCCCTACACATTCACCTCACCTCATCTGGTTTGGAATTGATATAAGCGTACTAAAATATAGAGACGCTACATGTAACGTCTCTATATTTGATATTTGATATTTGATATTTAATAACGGATACTTAACCTACTATTAAGCTGCTACGCATCTAATTTTTATATAAGGATGCGGGCAAGATGCCCGCACTACCATGATTTTAGATTTTTGGCTTATATAGTTAAGCTGCACATCAGCTTAACTAAGTTAAATACCAGTTTAATATTTAAAAATCAACTTGCAGAACTTTATCTAAATCCGTTCATTCATATTAGGATTTGTTTCGTTCATTCTCAAGTTGCCTTCGGCATCGATATCCAATTCTTCACGACGAATTGTTTCTCGTGCTTCGACTGTTTCGTGGTCTACAACTTTCTTAATTCTAACTTCTTCACGAACAAATGCTTCTTTGCGAATGTCGGGAGTTTCTTCGTATACTTCGATACGTGCAACTTCGCCTTCTTGAAATTGCAATTCGTTGGAGTTGACTACAGCTTGAGTTGAAGTCGGTGTAACTCGTTCGATGACAATGCGTTCTTTTTCCAATGGTACTGAAACAGTAGCAGTTTCGGTTTCAATATGTTTGCCGACAGTTACTTCACCAGTTTTAATCCGATTTGTTTTGGCAACTAATCTTTCTTCGTACAGTTTAAAAGTTTGATTATTATCCCTTGCGCTCAAATCGTATAAATTTGCGTCTTGCTGATAATCATATGTATTGCGGTCATAACCAATACCATTGTTAGATGCAGGACGATAAGCACCACGGACTTTTTCTTCGTAGTCGTAATCAACTACCATGCTATCTCGGTATTCGGGCAAATGTTCCACTTGCTCTTTGCTGAGTCCATCAACAAAGACTCGTTTAGCATTATAGTCAATATGCGAAAGACCCACAGGAAGTAGTATATTTTTACCAGCACCAGCTAACGCAGTGTTGATAACTAAGTAGCGAAAACGTCCATCGTCATCCACAAGTACATCATCAACGGAACCAACTCTTGTTCCACCCTCGGTATATAGGTCTAAAGATTTGATATCAGCACCGTCGAAGGTTTCTTGATAATTTGGGTCGAAGTCTGCAAGTTTATAGAGTGGCATATTTTTATTCTGGATTTGTTCTCAGTACCTTAGTTAATAGCTTAGAGATAAATTTACTGCTTTTCCTCTTGCTTATGACTTAATTTATTTGACTGT
Source organism: Calothrix sp. OTE_75_metabat_31 (assembly GCA_031379725.1). GTDB lineage: Bacteria > Cyanobacteriota > Cyanobacteriia > Cyanobacteriales > Nostocaceae > JANNFJ01. The sequence continues at coordinate 1,367 of JANNFJ010001272.1, read as the reverse complement.
AGGGATGATTAATTTGAGTAGGTGGAGGTAGAGAGGTGTCGGGGAACACACCCTACTACGTCCCTGGTAATATGTTAAGTTTAGATGTTTATTAAAGATATTCATAAAGTAGAAAGCAGGAACGCAAAGGTTGATTTTCGTCATTGTCGAATAGACATCTCGCCTATCCGTTAAAATATGATGACAGGCAAGATGCCTAACAAGACGGTTTTCTATTTTATTTCCATGCAACAGAAAATTTAAAATAATATTAAATTTTGTTAAATATTTCACCCCCATCCGACCAAATTCAAATGCCAGATTCTAATACACCATTGGACACAGAAGTAAATACGGAGATATCTGAGTTTTCCCATATCCCAGTTTTAAGTAAGGAAGTTATTGATGGTTTGAAAATACGTCCTTGCGGACATTATTTAGATGCGACGGTAGGGGGGGGTGGTCACAGTCGGCTGATTTTAACTGTTGCTCCGGATGTGCGGGTGACTGCTATTGACCAAGATGAGGATGCTTTAAACGCTGCACGCAAGGAGTTAGCGGAGTTTGGGGAAAGAGTGCAATTTGTTCATAACAATTTTGCAACCTACAAGTATCCCCTCAGTACTTTTGACGGGGTTATCGCAGATTTGGGTGTTAGTTCACACCATCTTGATACGGCTGAACGTGGGTTTAGTTTTCGCAAGGAAGCAAGTTTGGATATGCGGATGAATCGACAGCAATCTTTAACTGCTGGTGATGTAATTAACCATTGGAATGAAGCTGAGTTAGTGGAGATTTTCTTTACCTATGGTGAGGAACGACTTTCTAGACGCATTGTTCGCAGGATTTTGGAAAAGCGTCCTTTTCAAACCACGACTGAGCTAGCAAATGCGATCGCAGGAGCTGTTCCTCCCAAATACCGATATGCTCGCATTCACCCTGCTACCCGTGTTTTCCAAGCGTTACGTATAGCTGTAAATGATGAACTCAAATCCCTAGAAACCTTTCTAGCGAAAGCACCATTATCACTTGTACCGGGTGGTCGATTGGCAATTATCAGCTTTCACAGTTTGGAAGACCGTTTGGTTAAACACAGTATACGCGAGTCGCCATTGTTACAAGCCATCACCAAAAAACCAATTATTGCCCAAGAACAGGAAATTATCGAAAATGCGCGATCGCGTTCGGCTAAGTTGAGAGTTGGGGAAAGGAGGGAGTAGAGGGACGAGGGGGACAAGGGGGACGAGGGGGACGAGGGGGACAAGGAAGATGATTAAGCAATGTTTTTCCGCCTGGGGCGGGTTCTCCGTGTCGTGGGGGGGGGCGGTGGGGGGCGGGGGGGGGGGGGGGGGGGGGGGGGGGGGGGGGGGGGGGGGGGGGGGGGGGGG
>JANNFJ010001254.1:0-3986 GCA_031379725.1 Calothrix sp. OTE_75_metabat_31 | reverse complement strand
TAATAGACATCTGGTAGAAATTAATTATGCGTTGCCCGAAAGCCTTGTTAGGGGCGCTCATGCTTGCGCCCCTAACATCATTTTTGGAGATGTCTAATGTATTTTAATTTCAAAATAGACTCTATGCAAATAAAATAAATTTTATCCTAGAAATAATTATGATTAAACTTTGGTTATGGATTGGCTTTGTCGGTCTAGCAATCGGTTCAGTGATATTTGCTTTAAAAGCAATTGCGATGAGACGTAAGGAAGGAATAGAATTCCCACTTCAAACCTTCTTCATCACCCTTTGGGCAGCAGCAATGTACCTAACTATGATTTGGGGTGATACTATTTTGATAGATTTTAATGGTCAAAGAGAAATTTTTGTAGGACGTTACGTAGACTGGTTAGTAACTACGCCATTATTGTTACTAGAATTAGGTGTAATCGCCGGGTTGCGTTCCCGAATCATTTTAACTGCCGTAGGTATAGATTTATTGATGATTTTCGCAGGTATAATCGCAACTATTGAGGGAGCGCCAAACAGTTATTTTTGGTACATCATTGGTAGTGGTTTCTTTTCCATAATATTAACATTGCTGTTGACTAAGTTCTCAGATAGCGCTCGCCGTCGGAATAGCAGAATCAACAATTTATTCCAAACGCTCCGAAATGCACTTATTATATTGTGGGTTTGTTATCCAATTGGCTCGATTATCGGACCTGAAGGCTTTCGGCTAATCGATATTGGGTTCCAGACGGCACTCTACACAATTTTAGACCTGTTTGCCAAGGTCGGCTTTGGTTTAATTGTTATATCTGCGAGCGATGAAACCCTCGCACAAGCAGGTAAAAACAGTCCTACGATCGAAAAAGTTCATAAGTATATAGGAACTGGTACGAGGAGATAACTTTGTACAGTTATAAAACCCACATTCCGCACCCTAACTGTCACAAAGGGGTTTTTACTGAATATTTTATTTAGGATGAGAGTAAAAAAATACTTTACTTGCTTGCATAGCTAGCTCCCAAGGCATCCAAGCAATATTTGTCTTAACCGTTTCTGCAACTAGCTTAGGTTGCAGGTGAATAAGCTTACATGTATCTCAATAGTTAGATGCAGTATATCCTGAGCTTATGCAACTTTATAAAAGTAATAAATATTCTTGGGATAGTTTTGTGGAGATCGGCAGGCGAGATTTATTAAGGATTGCTTCGACATCGGGTTTGATTGCAGCAGGACTGGCAGTTTCAGAAAGATTTATCGACCCAGTATCTGCTCAAAATAAACCAAATCAAGGTCAAATGAAAAAAGGAGAAATGTTGTACAGAACTCTAGGACGTACTGGAGAGCAAGTTTCTGTTATTGGCTTAGGGGGACATCACATCGGACGACCGAAAGAAGAACAAGAAGGAATTAAGCTGATTCGTACTGCCATCGATCGCGGCATCAATTTCATGGATAACTCCTGGGATTACCACAACGGAAGCAGCGAAATCCGTATGGGTAAAGCTTTACAGGGTGGATACCGTGATAAAGTCTTTCTGATGACAAAGATAGATGGTCGTACCAAAGAGTCAGCAACAAAGCAGATTGATGAATCGCTCAAACGCTTGCAAACCGATCGCATTGATTTACTGCAACACCATGAAATCATCCGCATGGAAGATGGCGATCGCATCTTCTCTCCAGGCGGCTCAATGGAAGCGGTAATGGCAGCACAAAAGGCAGGTAAGATTCGCTACATTGGCTTTACTGGGCACAAAGACCCCTTAGTTCATCTGCGGATGTTGGATGTTGCCGCTCAAAATAATTTTCGCTTCGATACCGTGCAGATGCCGCTAAATGTGATGGATGCCCATTTCAGAAGCTTTGAGCAGCAAGTTCTGCCAATTTTAGTCAAAAATCAAATTGGGGTGCTGGGAATGAAATCAATGGGCGACCAAAGCATTCTCAAGAGCAATACAGTTAAACCGATTGAATGCCTTCATTACGCGATGAACCTACCTACCTCAACAGTTATTACTGGTTTTGAGAGTATGGCTATTTTGGAGCAAGCATTAGAGGCAGTCCGCACGTTTACACCAATGAGCCAGAAACAGGTGGCAGACCTACTGAATCGAACGCGCTCTGCGGCAGCAAAAGGTCAATACGAATTGTTTAAAACAACGAGCCAGTTTGACAGCACTGCAAAGAACCCGGAATGGCTGGGGTAGTTGTTAGAACCGACTGACTCCCCGCGATGCCCGCAGGCTTCTATCTTCGTACTCCTCCGGGGAAGCAAGCTACCGCGTAGCGTCTTTGCAAGAGAATGGTATCCGCCTGACTGCCTGACAGATTTGTGTGGATAGTTGTCAGGTGATATTGAGGTTAAACAGCAGCATTGGCAACTGTGGTAAGTTTAGATTTGATACATGCAATTGGCAGGGTTAATCATGTTTATCGATTACATCACATTAATGCTGATTAACATGGTAGCTGGGTTATTTCTACTGGCTTACTACCTATATAAGGGATTAGATAGCCCGCATCAGAAACAGTGGATTCCTGGTTTTGGAGTTACGGGTGCGATTGCACTCACAACTGGTTTGCATATGATTTTTACCTGGCCCGTCATTGGTAGCTTTAACATTGCTTTTGGCGAACCATCTGTTTTATTTGGTATCTTGTTCATTGGTACTTCAATTGCTTTAGCACAAGGTTGGGAACTTTTCACATTAGCAATTTATGCGTTTTTTGCGGGTTTAGCTGCAATAGTAATTGGCATACGCATTATCAACTTGGGGCTAACTAAACAACCGCTTTTGTCGGGAATCGGATTTATTTTAACTGGATTGGGTGGAATTTTTGCTTTCCCAACGCTCCATTTTAAAACAAACCGAACTTTGCGCTTAGTTGGTGCGGCTGTATTGGTAGCTGCTGGTTTGATTTGGGCTTTAACTGGGTATTTAGCTTACTGGGGTCATCTTGAAAGCTTTGGAAAATGGGTTCCATCTCAGATGCGTTGATATCTCGTATATTATTAATTTTTCAAACTTTATCAAAAAATTCTCAATGTAAATTAAAAATCCCACGGATTAATAACACATTTTCACAAGCGAAAATATCTCAACCGTGGGAAGTTCAATTTATTCGACTTTCTTGTTATCTTGCAGCAGTATTATTGGGGTCGCGGTAAGCATGGGGTTCTTCACCACGTTTGAGAAAACCAGCTAATCCCAACAATCCGAGCCAACCTAACCATCCCCAATCTGAATGGCGATTTTCTCGCACACCTGAGTTCTGTTGGTAAGTTGTAGTAGTGGTTGTACCTGTTGTACTCGTCGTACCCGAAGTACTTCCAGTACCTGTTGTATCGGTTCCTGACGAATTAGTTCCGGTTCCTGTTGTACTTGATCCTGTTCCTAGAGAATCAGTTCCGGTTCCTGTTGCACCTACACCAGTACTAGAACCAGTTTCATTTGTACCTGTACCTGTAATGCCAGAACTTGAACCAGTGCTGTTAGTGCCAGTTCCCGTTGTACCTGTTGTACCTGTGCCAGAATTCAAATCAGTACCGCTAGTGCCAGTTCCCGTTGTGCCCGTTGTACCTGTTGTACCCGTGCCAAAACTCGAACCAGTACCAGTAGTACCAGTTCCCGTTGTACCTGTGCCAAAACTCGAACCAGTACCATTAGTGCCAGTACCTGTTGTGCCCGTTGTACCTGTGCCAAAACTCGAACCAGTACCAGTAGTACCAGTTCCCGTTGTACCTGTACTGCTGCTACCGCTACCTACAGTACCTGTCCCTGTAGAGTTACCAGTGCCTGAAGTAGATCCCGTTCCAGTCGCACCTGAACCTGAACCGCCTGTTTGAGCAAAAGCTGGTAAAGTTAAAGGTAATGTAGCCAAACTGAAAACAAAGGCACTAGCCCATACTGTTTTGGATATTTGAGAACGCTTCATAGTCATAGTTTCCTTAATATTCTGTTCCGATGCTTGAAAATTGCTACTCAACTTTTTT
>JANNFJ010001250.1:0-5059 GCA_031379725.1 Calothrix sp. OTE_75_metabat_31 | reverse complement strand
GGGGTTTTTACTTAATAGCAAGTCCTCGTGACTTAGTGAAACCGAACATTTACAAGCTTTTGTTGGGTAACGCTAGTCGCTACAACGTCACCTGCTATAACGGGGGGAACCCTCGCAACGCAGTGACTCCCCAACCTACGCATTTATCTTTCCTCGCAACCAAGTACGAAATGATTTGAGTAAGGCAATTTCTGGCATCGTTTTACTTTGTTCAATAAATCGATTTATATCATTAACTGAAACTATAGGAAAAGCAATGCTATAATCGCGCTTTACATATTGCTGTTCGACTAATTCATAAAAATTTAAACTGCTGCCATCATATCGCCAAAGTTCGGTAACTCCTAATCCTGAGTAAATATTAAATTTATTAACGGAGGTGCTTGTAATATCAATTTCGATTGCTAAATCTGGCGGAGGATCGGATTCTATATTTAGTGTTTCTTTACCTCGCACTGCTAATTCATTTTTAATGTAATAGCAATTATCTGGTTCTATTCCTTTTGTCTTCTTGATTTTTTTTAAAGTTGTTGAACCCGCGCTTCGGATTTCGATTTCTAGTTCTTCAGCTAAAGCAATGATAAAATTACCAAAATTACATTTAGGATTTTCGTGTTCAAAAAGTGGTGTCATTATTTCCAAAGTTCCATCTTCATACGCAAACCGCGAACCTCTATGTTCACCAGTGTCTTTGAGTAAAGCTTCAAAGGTTTCCCAGCTAACATTGTGCAGTACGGTTCGTTGTTCGGCTATTGCTGATGTTGTGGCAAGCATATTACAAGGATTCAAAGAGTGAGAATGTGGGATAAATTGCCTAAAATCTTACCTAGATTACTAATATAATATTTAACTGATAGTTTTGCATGGCCTATATTGTGTCGTAAATAGAATCTTCTGCACTATAGCCTTTCAATAATTCCTCAGTTGCAAGACGATGCCATGTTTGGTCTTCTTCGTCAACGCTTGGCTCGTTAACTAAAATAATTACTTGAACTTGCTGATTATGTGCCAATTTTTGGAAAATCGCATCGGGTAATCCAATTTCGCCTTCGGTATTTACTTTAACAGAAAATTCGTATGCTTTCATCTCATATGGTTTATATTCTTGATATTTTAATTTAGATATAGCGTTTCTTAACCCACTGAGTTACAGTCATTTTACACTAAGATAAGGGCGCAATGCCTTGCGCCCCTACATACGTACCTTACCTGGTTGGGAATTGCCATAACGCAAACAATAAAATTGTGCCGACTACAAGTTTTATCTGCTACTTGTAATTGACACACTTAAGAATTTGGATGATTTGATTTGTAACTCAACCCATCATGCTATTAAAAAAATCAATCGTGTCTTTCAACGCTTTAATAAACACGTCGATTTCTTCACGGGTGTTGTAAAACGCTAAACTTGCCCTAGCTGTACCGGGAAGGTTTAAATAGCGGTGTAATGGTTGCGTGCAATGATGTCCCGAACGGATAGCAACACCTTCTTGGTCTAATAACGTCGATAAGTCGTTGGGGTGGATACTTTCAACAGTAAAAGAGGCAAGTGCAGCACGTCCGAAACCGTTAGCATTGGGTTTGGGACCGTGTATAGTAATTTCGGGAATTGCTTCTAATTCTTGGAACAAATATGCTGTTAATTCAGCTTCGTAAGCATGAATCTGATCCATGCCGATTTTAGTCAGATAATCGATCGCTGCACCCAGTGCGATCGCTTCCCCAATTGCCGGAGTCCCAGCCTCGAATTTATGCGGTAATTCTGCGTAGGTGGAATGGTCTAAATATACTTCGGCTATCATTTCGCCACCACCAAAAAAGGGCGGCATCGATTCGAGTAATTCTAACTTGCCGTAGAGAAAACCTATACCTGTTGGGGCACACATTTTATGTCCAGAAGCCACCAACCAATCGCAATCGATTTGTTGCACATCCACAGGCATGTGTGGGACACTTTGGCAAGCATCAATTAATACTTTTGCATTGTGCTGATGAGCTATTTTGCAAATTTCTTTAACGGGGTTAATACAACCCAATGTGTTAGAAACATGCGTTACCGACACCAATTTGGTTTTATTAGAAATCAGCGATTTGAAATGTTCTAAATCAAAGCTTTCTTCGGGTGTCAATTCCACATGCTTGAGAACTGCACCCGTTTTTTGGGCGACAAATTGCCAGGGTACTAAATTGCTGTGATGTTCCATCACCGAGAGAATGATTTCATCTCCAGGCTGTAAATTATTCATTCCCCAACTATAAGCTACCAAGTTAATAGCTTCAGAAGCATTGCGGGTGTAAATAATTTCGTTGCGTGATGCAGCATTAATAAAAGCGGCAATTTTATCTCTAGCACCTTCGTAAGCGTCAGTCGCTTTAGCACTAAGGATATGTGCCCCACGATGAACATTAGCATTGTAACGTTCGTAATAATTGCGCCAAGCATCAAGTACAAATAGCGGTTTTTGTGATGTCGCAGCACTATCAAAATAAATTAAAGGTTTACCATTAACTTCTTGATGAAGAATTGGGAAATCATTACGGACTTTTTGGGCAATCGTTTGTTGTTGAGTAATAGTCATAAGAATTAGGGATCAGCGAGTAGAGAGAGGTGGGGCGGGTTTATTTATAATTTTCATTATCTCAATAAAATATTCGTAAACCCGCCGTACATAATTTGGGATTGTAGGGGCGGGGTCTCCCCGCCCTGACCCTTACGACAATCAACATGCCGCATTTCTTATTTAATTGGTATTAATTGATATCGCCAAAACTGTATTTTATTTTTGCAATTACTACTTCTTAACCCCCAATTAAAATTGTTGAACAAAATTCAGCAAATTATCGCGCAGCGAAGCAACAGGAATATAATTAATAATTTCCGTCGCAAAAGCATTAACTAACAACTGGCGTGAATCATGTTCATTAATACCGCGACTTTGCAAATAGAAGATTTCATCATCTTCCAACTGACTAACAGTTGCACCGTGGGCGCATTTAACATTATCAGCAGTAATTTCAAGCTGAGGTTTAGTATCAACCCTCGCTTTCGGAGAAAGCATTAAATTCCGGTTTAATTGTGCTGCATTAGTAAGCTGTGCCGGCTTAGGTACAAACACCTTACCGTTAAACACAGCATGTGCCCTATCCCCAACAATATTCTTTTGTAACTGCTTGCTAACACCATGAGGATGATTGAGTGCGATCGCGCTATGCATATCCGCGACTTGTTCACCTCTAACCATCACCAACCCGTTGAGGGTAGTCTCCGTTTGTTCGCCAGTTTGAAGTATTTCCAGATTGTGACGCGATAATTTCGCACCGAATGCTAAAACATTACAAGTATAACGACTGCAACGCGCTTGAGTAACAGCAGTTTTACCAATATGAAAAGCTTCGTTACTATCTCTCTGAATCCTAGTATGATTCACACTAGCGTTATCAGAAATCCAGATTTCCGTAACTGCATTAGCGAGATAACCTCTCTTCCCCTCTTCCTCCGTGTCCTCTGTGCCTCTGTGGTCAATAAACTCTTCCACAAAAGTCACTTCCGAACCAGCTTCGGCAACAACCAAACAACGTGGCTGGGAAATTACGGGTTCTTTGCCAGCAGTCATATACACTAAATGAATCGGTGTCTCAACAGCCACATTCTTCGCCACCCAAATCACTGCGGCATCTTGCATAAGCGCAGTATTCAAGGCTGTAAATACTTCTAAAGCGCCTTCTGCTTGGGCAAAATATTCTTTTGCTCGTTCAGTATATGCCGCAGGTAGATTAGATAAATTTGTAACTATAACACCTTCAGGCAACCCAGCAACAGAAGATAATTCCGCTGCGTAAATGCCGTTAACAAAAACCAAACGGCTATTTTCTGCCTCCCGTAGAGACGTTACATGTAACGTCTCTACATCATTTGGCATATCAACGTTGAAATTTATCTGTTTTAATGCTGATAAATCTGTAAAACGCCATTCTTCATCGCGGGTTGTAGGTAAAATCGAATGACGCACCCAATTTTTAGCGCTTTCTTTAATTTCCTGCAACCAATGTAGAGACGCTATGGGAAAAAACGCGATATTACCCTGCGGGTTCTCCGAAGGAGTACGCGTCTCTACAGTTTTATTCAACAAACCCGTCAAATAAGCATCTCGATCTAACAAACTTGCCATCAAACCAGCGACACTAGAATTTGGAATTGGGCTAGGAGAAACTTGTATCATGACTACACCCCTACAACTTCCGCAGTTTGATCCAAAATCCAATCGTAACCGCGTGATTCCAACTCCAGCGCCAAATCCTTACCACCACACATCAGAATTTGCCCCCGTCCCATCACATGCACATAATCCGGCACAATATAATTCAACAATCGCTGATAGTGAGTAATCATAATCGTCGCATTTTGCGGACTCGCCAACTGATTCACCCCATTCGACACAATTTTGAGCGCATCGATATCTAAACCCGAATCAGTCTCATCCAAAATCGCTACCTTCGGTTCCAGCAGTGCCATTTGCAGAATCTCATTCCGCTTTTTCTCACCACCCGAAAACCCTTCATTGACACTGCGATTCAAAAAAGCCGAATCCATCTTGACCACATCGAGCTTTTCGGTAACCAAATCTTCAAAATCGAAAGGTTCCAACTCCTCCAAACCAGCAGCTTTGCGCTTCGAGTTATAAGCAACCCGCAAAAAGTCTAAATTGCTGACACCAGGAATCTCCAAAGGATACTGAAACGCCAAAAATACACCACTTCTAGCCCTGTCTTCAGGTTCCATAGCCAGTAAATTTTGCCCTTGGAAAATCACTTCCCCACCAGTCACCTCATAGGCAGGGTGTCCAGCCAAAACCTTTGAGAAAGTGCTTTTACCCGAACCATTCGGTCCCATAATCGCGTGAATCTCACCCGCACGGACTTCTAGATTCACACCTTTCAAAATTGGAGTTCCATCCACATTTGCCGTCAAATCGCGTACTGACAGCACAACTTCGCTATTTTCGATAATCATATTCTTTCTTCTGTGTCTGTGTGGTTGGTTTAAAAAAAATTTTTACTC
>JANNFJ010001249.1:0-3791 GCA_031379725.1 Calothrix sp. OTE_75_metabat_31 | reverse complement strand
CCGTACCTTCAGTAATCACCTTACGCAGTCCTTCACGTAACACTTTTACTGTTGAAGGCTTCATCCCCAATGATGTCCGCCAATTTTGGGCTTCTTCGTTGTCTTTAAGTAAGTGTGGTTTAACACGATAACCACCATTCGCAGGGACAGCGAACATAATTGCCGCTTGCAAAGGACTAACTTGCAATGCCCCTTGACCGATGGACATATTTATGGTGTCACCTACTGTCCAAGGGATTTTAAAGACTTTCTGCTTCCAGGTGTTATCGGGTACTAGCCCTCCAGACTCTTCATCACTAAATTCAATTCCAGTTTTTTGTCCAAATCCGTATTTGCGCGTCCAGTCGATTAGCGTCGGACCACCGACACCTCTACCAATTTGATAAAAGAAAGTATCGCTACTCATTGCCATTGCCCCAGTAAAGCCTAACGGACCAAACCCGGCATGATTCCACTCACCGAATGTGACACCACCGACAGTTAGCGAACCAAAGGTTTGCAATACGGTACTAGGTGAAAATTTACCCGATTCCAATCCCGCAGTTGTAGTAATAATTTTAAACGTACTGGCGGGGGGGAACACGCTCAAAGTGCGGTTAACAAGCGGGTGGTCTTTGCCCTGTAGGGTTTCCCAATCTTTTTGACTGAGCTTTTGCTTCGAGAAAATATTTGGATCGAAAGTGGGATTTGATACAAGTCCTAAAACTGCCCCGGTATTGGGATCGAGTGCAATTATTCCTCCTCGCTTGCCAGTGGCAGCTAAGGCTTTAGCAGCCGCTAATTGAACATTAATATCAATAGTCAGGTGTAAATCATTACCTGCTTTAGCTTGCTTCTCGCCTAAAACTTTTTGTGGTCTGCCTGCGCCATCGACTTCAACTCGTTGACCGCCCCATTCGCCCCGTAGCATCTTCTCGTAAGCTTTTTCAACACCCATCTGACCCGTAACGTCACCAAGACGATAACCTTCATCCTTCCGCTTTTTCAATTGCTCGGCGGTCAACTCGCGGGTATAACCGAGAACGTGAGCCATAGCTTGACCGTGTGGATAAAAGCGCACAGCTTCCGTATTAATTTCCACACCTGGAAGTTCGCTTTGATACTCTCTAAGTCCCGTTACTTGGGCTTCGTTAAGGTCGCGTGCTACCCTTACTAGGGTGCTGGAATTGGGGCCTGCTTCGGTGAGCTTTTGCTCGATGTCTTCTTGGGGAATACCAAGAATTTTCGATAAACGCGGGCCAATCTTGTCATCCCAGCCCGGTTTGGTCTGTGCCATAGGCCACAAATATACCGAACGCGGGTAGCGTGTGGTCGCTAGTAGTTTGCCGTTACGGTCGAATATATTGCCCCGTTCGGGTTGTTTGGCAATAACTCGAACTCGGTTCGCTTCGGCTCTTTGATGGAATTTATGCCCTTCGACGATTTGTAGAAACGCTAATCGCGCTTCGATAGCAGCGCAACCTAGTAGTGTAAATAAAATTAAGAATATCGGTTGGAAACCACGCCCGACGGTGCGTGTATCTTTTTTCTTACCTACTTGAGGTCGGTCTATTAATGCCATAGTGAGGAATAGTAGTAATAATATTGATATCTTTATACAACACGAACCTAGTCATAACCCGATATTTAACAAAAAAATATCGAGATGGGTAGGCTTTGTTATTTATCTTTCACGGATACAATAAACCAAGGAGTCATTCAAAGTCTGCTGATTAGGCTACTATTGATTGACTTTGTTTAAGTAAAAGCACTGATATTATCCGGGGTTATGTCTCAAGCTATAACGCAGAATCAGGGGAATACGACAGCTATTAAGCCGTTAGATGTCGAATTGCACAATGTATTTAAGTTTTTTAACAAAGAGCCGGCACTCCACGGAATCGACTTAGATGTTAAGCAAGGTGAATTTTTTAGCATCTTGGGGCCTTCCGGTTGTGGGAAAACAACAACTTTACGTTTGATTGCGGGCTTTGAAACTGTAGATGCAGGTAAGTTATTGATTCGCGGACAATCTGTAACTAATATTCCAGCTTACCGCAGACCAGTTAATACTGTGTTTCAAAGCTACGCTTTATTTAATCATTTAAGTGTCTGGGATAACATTGCCTTCGGATTAAAGTTAAAAAAACTCCGCAAAAGCGAGATTGAGAGTCGGGTTAAAGAAGCATTAGAACTGGTGAAAATGGAGGGATTGCGATCGCGCTTTCCCGCACAACTTTCGGGGGGACAGCAGCAACGTGTCGCATTAGCACGAGCGTTGGTCAACCGTCCAGCGGTAATATTACTTGATGAACCGTTAGGGGCGCTGGATTTAAAGTTACGCAAGTCCATGCAAGTCGAATTATCGAATTTACATCGAGACTTGGGTTTGACTTTTATTATGGTGACCCACGACCAAGAGGAAGCGTTATCGTTGAGCGATCGCATTGCTGTCATGAACCAAGGTAAAGTCGAGCAAGTTGGCAGTCCCAGCGAAATTTACGAACAACCCCGGACTCCTTTTGTAGCTGATTTTATAGGCGATACTAATTTATTTGAGGGTGAAATAACAGGTGTAGATGCTACAGATGTACAAATCTTCACAAAAACCGGACTCAAAATCGTTATTAGTCGTAGCGAACGTACACCAACTAACATCTCTCAATCAACTGTAGTCAGCGTTCGTCCAGAGAAAATTCAATTGTCGCTTTATAGACCTAACTTACAAACCAATTGTTTTGAAGGACGACTTGCGAACGTGATGTATTTGGGGACTTGCGTTAATTATGTTGTCGAACTTAATCAAGGAGGCAGCATTACTGTTATGCAACCCAATACAGTAGGCATTTTACCTGACTCGAATACTCCCATTTATGCCTGGTGGTCGGGAAGTGATTGTTGGGCTATTTGTCCTTAGTCATTTGTCAGTGGTCAGTGGTCAGTGGTCAGTGGTCGGTGGTCGGTGGTCAGCGGTCATTTGTCAGTGGTCGGTAGTCAGCGGTCATTTGTCAGCGGTCATTTGTCAGTGGTCAGTGGTCAGTGGTCGGTAGTCAGCGGTCAACTGACAAAATATTGGTGACAATTAAATAAATCAGTGTTAGAAAATAAAAATAAATAAAAATAAATAAATAAATAGTAATTAAATTAATAACGATTATGAATTTCCAAGAGTTACGTGTTTATCAACTATCGGAAAAATTAAGCGACGATATTTGGCAAATAGTTAATAAATGGGATTTTTATGCCAAGGATACGGTTGGAAAACAAATGACTCGTGCTGTAGATAGTGTTGGTGCAAATATTGCTGAGGGTGCTGGTAGAGGTAGTTATCAAGACAATAAAAGATTTGTAAAAATTGCGAGAGGGTCATTGAATGAAACTCAATATTGGGTTAAGCGTGCGTATACTCGACAATTGATTAATATTGAGCAGTTTAATGAAATAAAAATAAGACTTGATGAGCTAGCACCCAAATTGAATGCATATTTAAATTCAATAGGTACTACTACAGCAAACAAATCCAATTCCTCAACTAACCACTAACAACTAACCACTAACAACTGACAACTGACCACTAACAACTAACAACTGACAACTGACAACTGACAACTGACCACTAACAACTGACAACTGACCACTGACAACTGACCACTAACCAATGATAAAAAGAAGAAAATTATTAAAAAATTTAGTTGCATTTTCAAGTTTATCTTTAGCCGGATGTGGCTGGAAACTTGGGAATGTGCGGGCAGTTTCTAACGCAGTCGGTTCCCGCGACCAGTTATATTTATATACTTGGACGCAATATACTG
>JANNFJ010001247.1:0-4388 GCA_031379725.1 Calothrix sp. OTE_75_metabat_31 | reverse complement strand
CCCCCCCCCCCCCCCCCCCCGATAAAGAAAGCAAAGTAAATGATCCCCCTTGTCCCCCTTATCTCCCCTGTCCCCCTTGTCCCTTTTATCTCCCCTGTCCCCCTTTCCTCTCCCTACCCACTCCCTGCTATCTTAAAAAATAGTAGCAAGCGTAAATAATTATCCAATGTATTCTGCTCGGTTCAGTATAAATCAAAGAAAATATCAAATTGAAAGGTTCGTTTTAATGTCTAGTAAAAAGTTACATTTTTTACATTATTCTCTGAAAAACTGGCGGCAATGTTTATCAAAATGCTTACTGCTATCAGTTTGTTTGTATTTTATAGTCGTCCAGCCAGCACTTGCGGGTGCTAATGACGACCGCTATGAAGGCAATATTTTTGTACTTTACGCAGGCAACGGTTCGTTAGTTCCACCCAAAGAAAACCTCGCAACCGCACTTGTACAACATAAACCAACATTTTTAGCCTTCTACGTTGATGATAGTAGCGATTGCAAGCAATATGCAATTGTTATCTCCAAAGTCCAGGAATTTTACGGACGTGCAACTCAAATTCTCCCAATTAACGTTGATACTATCCCAGTCAAGGCAAAATACGAACCCGATGAACCAGGTTACTACTACTCTGGTAAAGTCCCTCAAGTCGTAGTTTTTGACCAAGAGGGTAAAGTTGCTTTGAATAAAACTGGTCAAGTACGTTACGAAGAAATCGACGATAAATTTCGGGATATGTTTGATTTATTACCACGTATCGAATCACCCGATTTGAAGCGACGCTCTTTCAACGAGTTTAGCAGTGAGTTAAGTAAATAACATTTATGGCAGACCAATTGAGTCTGCCATAAAATTTTGGTGTCATCAAATACTACAATCTTGAGTATTGCAAGGGATAATAAATTAAAGCGGAAACGAGAAATGGGAAGTGAAAGAAGTGGACGAAGTAGGGCAATTAATAAAATTAACTCCTAACTCTGTACGGGCGCAAGTCCGCAGCGCCCCTACGACATTCTTAACTCCTAATACTGTACGGGCGCAAGGCCGCAGCGCCCCTACGACACTCCTAACTCCTAACTCTTCTAGGGATTGTTCTGATGTCAAAGGTTTATACTACCGAGGAACTAATCCAAATATTGGCAAATGAACGGCAAGCTTGTCTAAAAGGGCAACGTTTGAAGCTAGATATCAGTGTTTCTGGTAATCCCTTACTTGACCAGTTTATCGAAGCTGAAGGATTGCAAAAATTTACTGCATATCAAGATTTTAAAGCTGCTATTCATCAATATCAATGCGACAATCAAGTCTCAGGGATTATTTGGCATGAGGTAATAGTCAAAGGCAAAAAACTGCGTTATCCGGAAGTTGACCCGCAGTTAATGGCATTACCTAGCGATTTAGAAAAATTGACAGCAGCCAAAAATTCGATTTGGCAATATTGGCAAGAAGTCACTGCGGGTATGGATTTGTACTTGAGTATTAAGCATGGTAAGCAGCATCAAAGAATAGATACAGTAGACTGCGATCGCATTGCCCAACGCAGTCAATGGGCTGGTTTATTGGTATATGAGAAGTCAAATTTTTTAGAGATAGTTATACAATTAGGATGGGGAAAACCTGAAGATGCTTGTTATAAAAGAGGTTTTCCAGCTTCGGGCAGTGAGTATATTCACGCAGTCAAGCCAGGGCAACAGCCCATTACTTAATAATCTTTAACATCTAAAAATCCACGAAGTAAAGGATTATATATTTATGACAACGACGAATGTAGAAAATATTAAAAATTTAGTTCTCCAACTACCACCAGAAGAACTAATTGCGTTGATCGCAGCTATAGAAGAAAAACTGGAGACAGTTTCAATAATGCAATTAGCAGAAACAGGATTTCAAGAGTGGAACGACCCAGAAGAGGATATTTATTGATAACTACTAAAATTAAAGTTGCAACACAATATGATATAAAATATCTGCTGTAAAATAAATTAATTTGAATTTAAATGGATGAGCAGCAAGATGTTCAAATTACACCAGGTGGGTTGAAAAAGTTAGGCAATCTTGTTAATTTGAAAAATAGTATTATTGCTGACGCAATAAAAGAACGTGGGGGAAGTCAAGGTCAAGTTAATCAATTACAAAGCGATTATCAAAGTCTGACAGTAGGTGAATTAGCCAATATGGCAGCTTTGGGAGACGCAGAAGCCGAAACTGCGATTAAAATTTTAAAACAAGCTATAAAAAAGCGTGAAAAATATGGCAATCAATGATTTCCCAATTGGACAAGCATTGACAGCAGTATCAATTTTTGAAGATAAAGAATTTGCAGGTAATGAACTTTGCTGCGATAAAGTTCAGCTTTTTTTTGAAAATATAGCACTGACATTATTACCAATTATTGATACTGATGAGATAGAAATTACGCAAGAAAGTAATGTTGCTGTTTCTGCTGCACAGACTCCATTTTGGTGTCAGAATTTGCTTGGCAAAAAGCTCATGACCTTATGGGTATGTGAAAACGACCAAGGATATCAAGACCAAGTAATTTTTGCATTCGGAAACTTACGTCCATGTGTAGCTTTTATTGCCGAAGGCTCAGTAATTAAAGCATTTAGACACGAACAAATAACTCACCATACAACTTAAAATATCATTTAGCCAAAAAATAACTTGATACTGAGGTATCGCATTAACCTGTACCAAGTCGGGTAACTAAGGCAAAATAGAAGAAAGTGCGTCTCAGTCAGAGGCATCGTGCTTATGCGAACTACAGGACTATCGCTACCATCCATGAGTTATTGCCTAAATCCCCGCTGTCCCAATCCTCAAAACACCAACGATAGCAAATTTTGCTTATCGTGCGGTTCCAAATTGCTACTCAAAGACAGGTATCGTGCAATCAAACCCATTGGACAAGGTGGTTTTGGTAGAACCTTTGTAGCAGTTGATGAAGATAAACCCTCAAAACCGTACTGCGTGATTAAGCAATTCTATCCACAAGCGCAAGGAACTAGCACAGTCAAAAAAGCGGTGGAATTGTTCAATCAAGAAGCAATGCGCTTGGATGAATTAGGCAAACATCCGCAAATTCCCGATTTACTAGCATATTTTACCCAAGAAGATAGACAGTACCTCGTTCAAGAATTTATCGACGGGTTGAATTTAGCGCAGGAACTAGCACATACAGGCATATATAACGAAACTCAAATTCGT
Organism: Calothrix sp. OTE_75_metabat_31; assembly: GCA_031379725.1. GTDB lineage: Bacteria > Cyanobacteriota > Cyanobacteriia > Cyanobacteriales > Nostocaceae > JANNFJ01. The sequence goes on along the minus strand of JANNFJ010001247.1, from coordinate 1,186 downwards.
CACCTTCTCAACGATTTACTGCCAGTACTGCAATTTTGCCACAGCCAAAACGTAATTCACCGCGACATCAAACCCGAAAATATCATCCGTCGTCGAGGACTTCCGGGACGTTCCACAGTCATCAGTGAAAGGAATCCTGGTAATTTAGTATTAGTAGACTTTGGCGCGTCCAAAGTTGCTACAAACGCCGATATCAATAAAACAGGTACAAGTATAGGCAGTCCCGAATACGTAGCCCCCGAACAAATGCGCGGAAAAGCCTTATTTGCCAGCGATATTTATAGTTTGGGTGTAACATGCATACATTTGCTAACGGGAAAATCACCCTTTGACTTGCACGATATCCACAATAATGTTTGGATATGGCGAAGTTTTTTAAAAACCCCAATTAGCAATGAGTTGGGACAAATACTCGACAAAATGCTGGAAACTATTCCCGTACATCGTTATCAAATAGTCGAAGAAGTTTTACAAGATTTAAACGAATGGTTACCACCCATCATTAAAACTCCAACCATCAATAACCAACCAGCAACAACCAATAATCCACCACCAACTATCCACAGCCAACCAACAACCAACAGTCAAATCGACATCGAATTACAAGAAATAAAAACAATGTTTCTGACGGGCAACAAACCAAATAATAATAATCCCCCATCACCGCAGCCAACAAACCATCCCCCCGCAGCCAAAAGTCAAATCGACCAAGAATTAGAAGAAATGCGAAAAAAATTTTTAGAGAATAACCCGTAGGGGCGGGTTAACAGACATCAGATGTAGATAACAAAAAATCCTAAAAAACCCGCCCCAACCCAACCAAAAAACCCGCCCCAACCAACCAAAAAACCCGCCCCAACCCAATCGAAAAATCCATCCAACCCAACCAAAAAACCCACCCCACCCCAATTAAATAATCAGGTATAAAAATAACCACCCGACACAATATAAAAACACCCGCTAAATAGAAATAAATAACCAATAAACAATTGTAGAGACGTTACATGTAACGTCTCTACGTTAAATAAACCCATTAATCAAAAATCATTAGCCCCATGACTAATAACTTTTGACAAATTACTTCTTCGCTTCAGTAATAGGCACCCACTCAGTATGGAAAACACCTTCCTTATCAATACGCTTGTAAGTATGTGCCCCAAAATAATCGCGTGGCGCTTGAGTCAAG
>JANNFJ010001210.1:0-9377 GCA_031379725.1 Calothrix sp. OTE_75_metabat_31 | reverse complement strand
GGAGCATCCTGTTTCGGCGTGTAGTGCGAGCATCTTGCTCGCGTACTATATTAAGCGAGCAAGATGTAAGCCCGAAGGGCACGCTGCGCGAACGCACTACAAAATTATAAATCTGCCAAAACAGGATGCTCCCTTTTACTGCTGCTACATTGGTTTTTGATGTAAATACGTCTAAATGCATTACTTCTCAAAATTGCTCTAAGACTATAGATATATTGTGTTTATGCCAAGCTGCTGCAATTTTTAAAGTAGGGACACACTTAACTAACGGACTATACACAACATTGAGAGTGTGTCGTTTTATTGTCTATTGGTTTGACGTAAGCCATTGCAATGGCAATTGGGATTATTGCGACTGAACCAGAAGTAATAAAGGAAACTTGGCTACATGTAAAGCTTTTCTTTGTGCTGCTACTAGTCGGGTTTCATTTTTACTGCGGAAGGTTGCTTCACTTTTAGAGACAGCACGTTTACTACCGACAGTCAACAATGTAATAACAAGATTATGCAAGTCCAGTAAATAACAAATTTTTCATATCCCAAAGGTATTGGTAGTTGCCAACATAAATCAGATAGGATTGCGATAGATAGATAAAGAATATATAGGTGCTGCATATGACTGCTGTAATATCACCCGAAGACTTGATATTGGTAACTGGTGCAACCGGGGGTGTGGGACAGTTGACGGTGGGTAAGTTGCTCGAAAAAGGCTTGAAAGTTCGCATCCTTACCCGCAATGCCCAGAAAGCCGCGACGATGTTCGATAACCGTGTCGAAGTTGCTATTGGTGATATTTGTAACCCTGGTACAGTTCCTAATGCAGTTGCAGGGGTTAGCTACATCATTAACGCTGCGGGGACTACAGCATTTCCTTCAGATAGGTGGCAGTTTGAGTCAGATTGGAACTGGTTAGAAGTGCTACTCAATCCCCAGCAGTTGAAAGCGAAAGCTGCCAATAGTCCGGAAAAAGTTGATGCTGAGGGTGTAATTAACTTAGTTAAAGCAGCACCACGCGATTTGAAGCGGTTTGTATTTGTCTCATCTTGCGGTATTCTTCGTAAAGAGGACTTCCCTTTCAATATTCTGAATGCATTTGGCGTACTCGATGCCAAGAAAAAGGGTGAGGAAGCAATTATCAATTCGGGATTGCCTTACACAATTATCCGTCCCGGCAGACTTATCGATGGGCCATTTACATCTTACGATTTGAATACACTTTTGCAGGCAACAACTAAAGGTAAGTTAGGGGTAGTTGTTGGTACGGGAGATAAGTTATCGGCAGATACTAGTCGAATTGATGTGGCAGCAGCTTGCGTTGAAAGTTTGGGACTTTCGAGAAATCTGATTTTTGAAATTATTAACAAAGGTCAACGACCATCGGTAATCGATTGGTCAGCACTTTTTGCGAGAATTTAAAGGTATGCTAGATGTACACCATTAAACAAGCGAAGGACTTTTTATGACTCCTTCAACTACAACCACGTTTCAAAAATCAAACGTAACTCCCAAGTGGCAAGCTGCGACATGGGAAGATTATTTGAAATATGCCGACGATTCTAACCCCGATATTACGGGTTTATTTTTCAATCAAGGGTATCTATTTGTTCAAATGGGAAATGAAGGAATTGACCATGCCGCAGTCAACGAACTTTTCAGTATACTGTTTTTCATTTGGTTTAGCATCAAACAGCCAGCAGAAACATTTCAATCGCTTGGTGGTTGTTTGATAGAAAAGGCAAATACTCAAGCTGCATCACCAGATTTAGTTTTATATATTGGGCAGAATTACCCGCGTCGGCATGAAGGAGAAAGACGTTATTTAAACTTAAATAAATGGCGAGTTCCTGATTTGGTAGGTGAAGTTTCTGACGCGACTATAGCTAGCGATTTGGATGAGAAAAAGATACTTTATGCAGCATTACAAATTCCCGAATACTGGGTTATTGATGTTCGCGGTTCAAGAGTATTGGTGTTTCACTTGCAAGATAATGGTAAATATCAGCAGTGCGATTCTTCGGTAGCACTTGCAGGTTTACCGATTGCGCTACTGGGGCAAACTTTAGAACAGTTGCAAACAGGAACCAATGGAAACGCGGCAATGTGGTTTTCGCAACAGATTACTAATTTATAAGTAGGAAATTAGAATTTAAGTTTCTAATATAGGGCTACCCCAAAGATTTTTGTTGGCGTAGCCTGCGCTTTGCGCTTAAAGATACTTAGCCTCGGAGGGTGCGTTACGAGAAGCGCTAACGCACCCTACATGTACTTAATTTTTTTCATAAATTAAATAGGATTCCTATAGTAGGTTGAGTGTCCATACTTGTCTGTTTAAGATAGTCGAGGAGTTCAAAAACCCGATTGATTAGAGAAACCCTAACAACTTAACTCATATAACTAATTTGTGAAAATACCACTTTCAGTAAATCAGCTTTGCTAAATGGTTTACTTAAATATCCCGAAGATTTCACCATTTTTGCTCGTGCTTTATCAAGAAGTCCAGTTCTTCCTGTCACCATCACGACTGGAGTTTTACGAAAATGTGGGTGCTTACGTAGTAAAGAACACAGTTCGTAACCATCCAAGTTAGGCATGGAAATATCAAGTAGAATTATATCAGGTTTAATACGAAGTATTTGCATTAAAGCTTTTAGAGGGTCGTCAACACCAATTACAGTAAATAATTGTTTATCCAAAAAGCCGCTGATTGCTTTTAAAATTATCGGGCTGTCATCAATACACAGTACCTTGTAAATTTTTTGCTCTGTTGTGCGGGAATTGAAACCATCCCTTTCCCCGTAAGATTTTTCAACGACAAGGGGATCGCTTTTATTATTTTCAATAGTACCATTCTCAACACCTTTAGTAATGACAATAGCATTATTCGTTTTATCAGGTATAAGTTGCCGTTCCAAATTGACTAACTCTTGTTGAACTAATTCAGGTAACCCAACTTTATAACGATTAAATGGCTGCATTCCATTAGTTATATTCGTTAGATTCATAGAGCGTAATTGACAACGCCGACCTAATAGGGAAATATCAAGATAGCAGAATTTAGGTAGATAATCGGGTAAGCTTTCAGATACAAATTCGTAAATTCCATCTGTTTGCTTAAGAAATGAATCCAGCACTCCTACGGCTACTTCTTCTATTAGTTTTCCAGCTTGTAATGGGTTTAAATATTCTTGTTCAACAAGCCAGCATATTGCTAAATAATCTGGTCTATCTACTGTTCCTTCATCTGTTTGACTATCAAATATAGCTTTAAACTGACCAAGAAGCTGGTTATTTATATTGTTATGGGGGATTAATTGCTGTAATTTTTCATAAAATATATCCCACATGCTATGGGATTGGTAAGCATATATTAACTTTCCCTTCTCAAGATAAAATGCCCATGACTGGGAAATACTTAGTACTTGTAGACATCCATTTATATAATTTTGAGAAATTTTTTCTAGCAGTAATATATGCTCTTTTTGCCGTAAAAATTTGTGTCTACCTAAATTAATTGCGTTCATTATCATAGTTTTCCAGTAAAAATTATTTCGTACAACTTTAAACCAGTACATCTATACTCAACAATTCAAAATGTTAAGTATACGATCAATGGCCAATCAGTCCTTTTTACGCAAAGGCTAATTGTTCTTAGTTATACAAAATTGTGTACAATTTAACTGAATTCTATGCCGTTATAAAATCAAGCCTGAAAATCTATAGAGAGGGGTAATTCGTGAGTTGAGCAATCAACTCGGCAGATGCAGCCATCAGGAGTCAAGAATAGGTATTACATAAATTCGATATTTTAAAGATTACCATAGAAACTGCCAAAACAAAATTAAAATTTAAGTATTTTCCCCAATATGAATTAAGTAAAAAACTTTAAGTATTCAGCATGTATGTATAATATATAGCAATAAAGATGCTGTTCGCTATCGATTATTTGAATTGTATTTATACCCACAATATCTCTGTCCCAATCAATAACATCGCTTTGTTAGCAGCTAATGTTAAGGCAGTAGGACAGGCAAGATGCCTATCCTACGCAATTTTTTTGAGGTATTTGGTGCTACTTAATTGAAAGATGAAATAAAAATGTAGTATTTTTAAACTTTTACTCTCTGCGCCTGGTGCGCCTGGTGCGTGAGATAAATTCATACCCAGATTCAGCAATAGGTATCTCTTAATTTAATTTCCACTAATAAGTTGCAACAACGCTTCAGTTGAAATCTTACCACTCACATCAGCACCTTCGAGTAAGCTATCTGCTAAATCTCGTTTGTGGTGATGCAAATCCACAATTTTATCTTCAATCGTATCTTTTGCTACTAGACGGTAAATAGTCACCGGACGTTGTTGCCCGATGCGATGGGCGCGATCGCTGGCTTGATCCTCCACTGCTGGGTTCCACCAAGGGTCCATGTGGATAACATAATCAGCAGCAGTCAAATTGATACCCGTACCGCCGGCTTTGAGACTAATCAAAAACACATCGCCTTCCCCAGATTGAAAGGCATCTACCCGTTTTTTTCGCTCTTGCATTGGGGTGCTACCATCCAAATATTGATATTTAATACCTTGGTTATCCAGATAATCGCGGATAATGTGTAGATGGTCAACGAATTGACTAAATACTAAAGCTTTATGGCGATTTTCGAGTAAATCTCCCAATACTTCCCCAAATAGTTGTAATTTGGCGCTGGGTAATGGGGTGTCAGCCATCACCAAACTTGGATTGCAGCAAGCACGACGCAGTTTCATGATTTCTGCTAACACTTGCAGGTGTTTTTGACCAGAATGTGCATCGCTTTGGGTCAACTTGGATACTGCCTCGCGTCGCAATGCTTCATAGAAAGCCATTTCTGCTGAACTCAACTCAACGTGCAATAGGATTTCGGTACGTGATGGCAATTCTTCCAATACTTCATTTTTAGTGCGACGCAGCAGGAATGGTTGAATCAATTTTTTCAACTTGGTGCGTGCTTGTTTATCTTGATATTTTTCAATCGGGACAGCAAAGCGTTGATTGAAGCTATCAAAGGAACCCAATAAACCAGGGTTGATAAAGCGAAACAAATTCCAAAGTTCTCCCAGGTGGTTTTCGATGGGAGTTCCGGTAGTAATTAGTTTAAACCCAGCTTTGAGATTCATTGCAGCTTGCGATCGCTTGGTGGTCATATTCTTGATTGCCTGTGCTTCATCAATGACAATCGTTTGCCACTCTACTTGTGCAAGCATTTGGGCTAATTCTTCCTGCTGCAATAAACCGTAACTGCATACCAACATATCAAATGGCTGCAACCCATCGAGTAATTTTTGGCGATTGTTACTGCTAAATTGAATGATATTTAAAGTCGGTGCAAACTTCTGCGCTTCGCTCACCCAATTTAAACATACCGAAGTTGGGGCAATAATCAAAGTTGCTCCAGCATGGGCACGGGTAAGAATAGTTGCCAATGCCTGAACGGTTTTACCAAGTCCCATTTGGTCGGCTAAACAAGCACCTACACCCCAATGTGCCAAACGTGCCATCCACGTAAATCCCTCAATTTGGTAGTCGCGTAATTCGGCTTGGAAAGTCGATGGCAGTTGCGGTTTGAGGTTTTGTGATTCTTGCAAACGCTTGATATGTTGCTGCCAATGTTTATCGGTCTTTAACTTACCCACCTCATCCACAAAATCTTCTAACCCGAATGTTGCTGCATAGTGAAACCGCATACCTTTGCCATGTTTTTCCGAAAACATTCGTAACTCATCAAGACGCTTGCGAAAGGTTTGGGTTAAAGCTAAAAATTCTCCATTCCCCAAAGGAATAAAACGGCTAGGAGTTTTTTCCAATAGTTCCAATAACTGTTGCATATCCAGCACTAAGTCATCGCTCAATTTTAACTCACCAGTGGCAGCAAACCAGTCCTGCTGACGTTGAATCGCTAAGTTAAAATCTTTGAGGTCAGCACGGTGACTAACTCGCAGCTTTTCACCTTCAGGCCATTCTATGACTACTGTGTCTCTCAATTCTTGGAGTTCCACCAGTAATTCCAAACATGATTCAGGTTCTGCTATGACCCATTCGCCATCCTGTGCTTCGCAATCAGTTAAAGTAGGACAGGATGCTAGAGCATCTTCACTCAAGCGCTTTTCTTCTTGAAGATTTCGCCGAGTTTGCAGTCGCTTGCCATCAATCTCGGCAATCACGGTTTCACCACCCGCACCGGGACGATAGTAAGAACCACCATTACCAAAAGGACGTGAGAGAATCGCTACTTTTAATCCCGCACCCGCAGGTAATAAATGTATGTGAGGTAAAGTATGCGATGGTACTTCTTGAGCATTTGCCATCGTTCCACCGATATCGGAATGGACGGTAACTATGCCCGAAACGGCGTTGATAGCGGCTAATACTTGCTTTTCGGCAATTGCTGGCACTTCTAAATGATTTTTCTTACCAATAATTTCGGCGATGCGACGGTGTTCGGCACTGACTTCGATTACTTTAATTCGGGTTGGAGTTTCCTTGACAGTGATGATATTTTGTGTGTCTACAAGTGGCGGCGAAAATTCTAAAGTTAAGCGACCTTGCAATCCTTTCTTTACCAGCAATTCCGGTTCTCCCTTAACAATTTCCACACGGATAGTATTTGCATCGTCCCAGAAAACATGTGGATGTCCAACCAAACCACAGATGGCTCTTTCGCTAAAACTATACTCTGTTTTTGCGTAGTAAGAGTTTTCGCGGTATGCTTCAATACATGCACATAGCCGCATATCTTGAGTTGTAAGATAATTGAACTCGCTCGAATTATCGCTCAAGCGTTTGAGTGCAATGGGGCGGCCTTTACTCCATTCTCCTTTGCTACTAACCTTTTGCTCGCGGGGTTGAAAGACGCATTTGTTATTATAAAAAGTGATAAACCATGCCAAGCGGCTTTGAGCTTCGGTTTTTCCTGGTACTTGGGGTGGTTTGTGCAGATTTGCAAGGGCATTTAAGCAAAGTTCCCAAGCTTCTTGGGGTTGAATGATTTCCACTAAGTTCTGGATGCCATTCTGAGTACGTAATATTTCGGCTTGGGTGCTGTAGTTGCTATGGGGTTTAAGTTTGGATAGTAGTTCTGCGCTACAAATCGCTAACCAATGGTAGCCCGATGCGATCGCACTTTGATAGAGTTGGTCGATGATGCCAGGTAGGTATTTTTTGGCTTTATCAACGTCTACCCAATAAAGACATAGCGAGCAGATGAGTGTTTCTAAACTATTATTTTCTTCAATCGAAGGAATCCGAGCATTAATTATCATTTCCTTTTGGGAAATATCACCCTGCTGGATTTGCAGTAAGATTTTTAAAGTTGCATAAGTAGAAGCTAACCAATGGTCGGATTGACGAGAAACCAAATTTGTGTACTCTTCTGCTTCTTTGAGTCGTTTGGGTGAACCATCTTGCAATAAAGCCAAAATGAAAAACAAGCCACTCATGGAATTAAAATATATCTGACGCTTACCTGTGGCTTTTCTAAATTCCTTAAGAGCAACTGTGTAATGATTAATAGCTTCCTTATACTCACCACGTAGGAAACTTAACCAACCCCAAAAAATGTCAGTATTATTTCGCTCGGATATGCTTTCTAAAGTTTGTTGTGCTTCGAGCAGAGAACCCCGTAAAAGGAATTGTTGAAGCAATACTATCCGTAGATAATCCGAACAATGTTTTCCTGGTTGCGAACAACCGGATTCGAGTAGCGCAAATGCTCCTTCGGCAGGTTCTAATTTTAGCGCTGAATTTTGGAGGATGATTGAGATGATGCTTTTGTACAAATCTTCGGGGAGAGTGGCAAACCAACCGGCATCGAATGGATTGTTGCATATTTGCTCAAACACATCTTCGATTGAGATGTGGTCAATACCATGAGTGTACTTATGATAATCTTCTACCTGTTGATTAATATAACTGAGGTTATGACGGTAAAAACCAATGCGGACTTCTCGAATAAATTGGCGAGTACTTTGGAATTTTCGAGGCCCGTTTCGCCAGTGAGTAGGAACAGGTAGCGCGTTTTCTACAGCTGTGGCGAGTATTTCAAACTGTCTTGATTGTAATGCATCGCGGGTGGCTATCTCCGCCAGTAGGGGATGACATTGGGGATTCTGTCCGCTTCCTAAAACGAGCAGTTGCATTTTTAACAATCGCTCAAGATAGGGTTTTAGGGTTGTGGCAACAAAATATTTATCATTTTTATCTAATGTGCCTGTTTGATTAAGACAACTCACAAACGAAGTTCTGCTAACTGACTCGTAAATTACCGAAAATAGCTGCACAATTTTCTGCTCCAGGTTTGGTAGCTCGCGGTATGCCTGGGCAAGTTGCGTTTGTGTCGGGGTATTAACCTTAAAATCGGTCATGATAATCAGCAGCGTTCTATTTACTTATGGTAAACAAAAAGGGGCTGATACAAAAATAAATTCTGATTTAAATGAATGGCATCGATGTGTCAGGTCGAAATAGTGCCTTAAATTTGCCTGCAGGACGGCTAAAGAGTAGCCATCCCCAAAAAACTGCTCGTTTTTCTCGTTAAATATATTGACTCTCACCTCATCCAACCCAATACTGCAAGGGATAGCTAAAAATACGAAAATTCGTAGGTTGGGTTGTAACTTGCTTCGGTGCAGGGTGGAACGAAACCCAACGTTCATCAGACTTTGTTGGGTTACCCTTGCCTTCGGCACGTTCCGCGATAGCTTGCTTCCCCGCAGGAGTACGGGAACGGCAAAGGCGAACACTACGTTCCACCCAACCTACAATTATCCAAAACCTACGCAGTATTGTCATCCAACCCATCCGCTATAGATAACTAAAAGCTATGACTGTCATCAGAATTGCAAAACTGAGAAATCAAGTAACTTTTTGTAAAGTAGTTTATAGTGATTACAACAGGCAGTAAAAGCCGTCTGATACATAAATCAAATAACCGCACTTATAAAACCATGACCGCAACCATTACTAGACGCGAAAGCGCCAACGTATGGGAAAAGTTCTGTAACTGGATCGCCAGCACAGACAACCGCCTATACATCGGCTGGTTTGGAGTCCTCATGATTCCTACCCTCCTTGCAGCAACCACCTGCTTCATCATCGCATTCGTAGCAGCACCTCCCGTTGACATCGACGGTATCCGCGAACCCGTAGCAGGTTCATTGATGTACGGAAACAACATCATCTCAGGTGCAGTTGTTCCTTCATCGAACGCAATCGGTCTTCACTTCTACCCAATCTGGGAAGCAGCTTCCTTAGATGAGTGGTTGTACAACGGTGGTCCTTACCAGTTGGTAGTATTCCACTTCCTCATTGGCGTATTTTGCTACATGGGTCGTGAGTGGGAACTTTC
>JANNFJ010001179.1:0-5999 GCA_031379725.1 Calothrix sp. OTE_75_metabat_31 | reverse complement strand
AGTCGCTCATGGGGGAAACCCCCAAGACCGCGCTGGCTCCCCTTAATCCCCTAAGCGCGCTTCGTGGAGGGTACCCTGCAAGAAGCGCTACGCTCTATAGGGTGGGGTTCTATATTATGCAACTTCATATTAAATTGGTATAAGGGAGCTAACATCAAGCCATTGGAAAGTCCGGAATGCAGGTTTTTGGTCACATTTCGACTCAATATCGTTTACAAGCGTCCATTATCGTTACGCGCCACTAATCAATTAGAGTAACAAGAACCACAGGTTTAGCTACAAATCTTAATAAATAATAGGTATACAACTTAACTTTAGTTAAGTCCCTCTATTTAATTATTTGATTAGTATGTATGGTGTTAATGTTCAGTGAAGCAAAACTGTTTGTAATTGCATAATCTGTTAATTTTATCAGGATGCGCTTGCATAATATAGCAGTTCCCAAGCGCTTGTGTGGTACATCTGTAGGGGCGCAAAGACTAGCGCCCCTACCGGGCGTGTAAAATTGCTGTACCTCACGTGACTAGTAACCGCTATATATTTTTGCCAACTTCACGTAAATACTAGATTATGTCACAAACATCTAATATTAATAGCACGCGCAAATCTAATTTAGTTGCGTTTAAGTTAGAAGACATTCAACTTCAAACGAAGAATGGTGAAGTTGCTGATGTTACAGTTAACTTGGATTATATCGATAGACTGAAACCAAGTGAATTTAAAAATGTTGTACCCATTGCTAATAATATCAAACATTACCTAACTAATTACCCAAATAATTCCAATGACTTTTTTGAAGTTATTAATCGCAATCTCACTACGGAGTTGCTAAGTGATGAAAATATCGGGCTTTCTGAAGTGTTAGACTCATTGAGTGTTAATTTGGATGTGTCACCAAAAGTTATTCCTTTTCAATTTGATAATACAAATAGTCGTACTTCAGATGGAGATATTAACGATATTGTTTCGTTTCAGTTAAAAGATATCCAGCTTGATGTTACAAATAGGGAGAATGCGGATGTTACCATTACCCTTGATTATATTAATGGAGTAAAACCTAGTGAGTTTAAAGAAGTCGGAGTTATAGCTGATAGGGTCAAAGATTATCTAACTAATTATCCAAATAACCCCAACGATTTATTTGAAGTCATCAACCGCAATCTCACCTCTGAACTACTAACTGATAAAAATTTAGGACTTTCTGATGTGCTAGACTCTTTAAGTGTGAAGCTTGATGTAGCACCTGCCATTATTCCTTTCCAATTTGACAGCACAAATACTCGTACCCCAAAGGGCGACATAAACGATATTATTTCATTTCGTCTGGAAGACGTTAAATCCCCAATTGATGGTGGTATAATTGCCGATATCACTGTTAATTTAGATTATGTTGATACAATTGATTCAAGTGTATTTAAAGATGTTATACCCATAGGTAATTACATTGAAAATTTCTTAGCAAATTATCCAGTAAAGGCAGGTTTGTATGAAATTCTCAATCGTGACCTTACTCAAGAATTACTAAATGATAGCAATATCGGGCTATCTGGGGTATTAGACTCATTAAGCGTTAATCTGGATGTGTCACCAAAAATTATTCCTTTCCAATTTGACAACACAATTAGCCGCACAGCCAATGGTGATATTGATTATATTGTCTCATTTAAATTAGAAGATATTTTACTCCCGATTGATGGTGCTAGTATTGCTGATGTCGCCGTCAACTTGGATTATATTGATGGGATTGACTCAGACGGCTTAAAAGATGTTATTCCCCTTGGTGATTTCATTGAAAATTATCTCACAAATTATTCTAATCCTAATGACTCTTTTGAAATTGTAAACAACAAGTTAGCAAATGCATTGCTAACTGATTCTAACTTTGGACTTTCCAAGGTGCTAGACTCATTAACTGTTAAATTAGATATATCGCCAGGTGTTATTCCTTTTCAATTTGACAATACTGTTACTCTTACTCCAATTAAAACTAATAATACACTCACTGGCAGTAGTGGCAAGGACGATTTTGTTCTTAATTCTACTAATATTGATACTATTACTAATTTTGTTGCAGGAGAAGATAGGCTTATTTTATCAAAATCTCAATTTGGCTTTGAAAATCTTAGTTTTGGTGTTGCTGACACCGAACAACAAGCAGCAATCAGCAATGCAGTGATTACCTATGTACCTTCTAGTGGCTCGCTTTTCTGGAACCAAAATGCTAATAATGAAGGCTTTGCGAAGAGTCAATTAATTGCTAATCTGTCAATTGGAACTCAACTAACAAATAGTAATTTTTTGTTAAAAGCTTGAGTCTGAATGCCTTTATTATGTCAGCTTTTAAAAAGTAGCAAGGGATGAACAGAATAATACTGAACTTTAGTTGAGTTCCTCTATTTAATTATTTGATTAATGTATATGGTGTTAATGTCAATATTTTTGACAGCTTCATAGAAAAACTAGATTATGTCAAAGACATCTAATTTTAATAGCAGAAAGCGCAAATCTAATTTAGTTTCGTTTAAGTTAGAAGACATTCAACTTCAAACGGAGAATGGCGAAGTTGCTGATGTCGCCGCTAACTTGGATTATATTGATGGGATTGACCCAGGTGCCTTAAAAGATGTTATTCCCCTTAAATCAAAGTTAAAATTAAAAAATTTATTCTTCGGTGGCAAAATAGATTATATGTTTCAACCCAATAATCTTGAAAACTCTAACGTTTTATCAAATGCGATGGCAGTATTACAATCAATAACCAGTTATCGCATTTCGCAATCGATTTATGTAGCAGCCAAACTTGGTATAGCTGACTTGCTCAAAGATGGTGCTTGTAGTAGCGAAGAGCTAGCAAAAATTACTGACTCTCATGCACCTTCTCTTTACAGAGTTTTACGTGCGCTTGCTAGTGTTGGAATATTTGCAGAAGACTCAAACGGAAGATTTAAGTTAACTCCCTTGGCTTGCTGTCTACAAACTGATACTGCCAACTCAATGCGTGCTAGCGCCATTATTAGAAGTGAAGATGTGTATCGTAAGCCTTGGGGTCATCTGCTACATACTGTAAAAACAGGTGAGACTGCATTTGGGCACGTTTACAATATGGGACTTTTCGATTACTTAGCTCAGAACCCAGAAACAGCTGAACTGTTTGACGGAGCAATGACCAATTATTCAATAACAATTCAAGATGCCCTGCTTGCAGCTTATGACTTCTCCTCTATCCGCAAATTAGTTGATATTGGTGGCGGGCAAGGTAGCTTAATTGCTGCAATTCTTACGAAATATCCAACAATGCAAGGTATTATCTTTGACCAAGCATCAGTTCTAGAACGTGCCAAGCCTTTACTTGAAACTCTTGGTGTTGCAAACCGCTGTCAACTTATTGCTGGAAATTTCTTCTCTTCAGTTCCTGATGGTGCTGATACATACATTATGAAAAATATCATCCATGATTGGGATGATGAGCGAGCTATTACTATTCTCAAGAATTGCTACCAAGCAATGCCAAAAAATGCAAAGTTACTCCTCGTAGAAGCCGTGATTTTCGCAGGAAACGAGCCTTCAGTAGCCAAACTTTTAGATTTGGAAATGCTCGTGCTAACAGGGGGACAAGAACGAACAGAAGCCCAACACAAAGCCCTCTTTCAAGCAGCAGGCTTACAACTGACAAAGATTATTCCTACAAACTCCTGGCAAAGCATTATTGAGGCAATACGACCGTAAATCAAGCCAGAGCATTAATTCTGTTAATGCTGTAAATGATATCGAAATTACCCCTCTTCATTGCAATCGGTAAAAGCAATGGCTCGAATTGTAACTGCCTTCCCAATTACTCATTGGGAGTTCTCGTATGAATGAATCATTTCTTGGATTGTTTCGGTTTCGCCAATTTCATAAAGACTAATCAAACTATTCTCAATGGTAAAGATTTGCTCAATTGTTGCATCCGCGAGCAAATTGCCTTGCAAATCTCTGACGATTTGATGAACGGTAACGACATTTCGATTGTTTTCATCCGTCTCGAATTTTAAGGTTTCAAGCTGCACTTGAATAACCTTATATTGATTAGTCCAGTATTCGCGCACCGCGTCGCGTCCATAAACGAAACCGCCTTCCACCCCGTTCGCCCATTTCACGTCCGGGTGCATCACTGAGATGATTGTTTCAATCTCGCCTTTGTTGAAGGCTTCGTATAAATTTTGCAGAAACTGCTGATTTGAACTCATAATTATTCACCATCCAATACGAATGTCATTAAAACAAGAAAGCAGCCCAACTATTTATTATACCGAATGTTTTCATGTAATCCCCTTCTATAAAGTGTTTATACTGAACTTTTCTGTTTAATCTCCCCAATTTCAATATTATAGCGAATCTTTTCTTATAAACAACCTTTTTAAGTGGGTTATACGGAATATTCGCCGTATAAATCTCCATACAGGGTTATTAAAAAGAACTATTCTGTATAAACTCCCTATTTGCTTGGTTAAACGGAATTTTCAGTGTAAGTATCGAGGTTGTTCCAATGTTATCCATATAACATAATTTATCAGATATAACAAGCAGTATTTACCAAAAAAGACGATTATGGAACAGCGTCCAAAAAAGCTAATGGAGCAGGTACAAGATGCCATTCGGCTGAAGCATTTTGGCGAAGGTATTGATATATTCAAACGTTTTATCATTGTGCGATCGCTTCAACCATCAATGTGAAAAACATTGTTTATCAAAGATAATTTCCACATTGGGCTTCCAGTAGGCAACACCTCGATACATTAATTCATGTGTTTTTTGGTGTAAAGACGCTCTTTGTAATTTCTGATTGGGGTTAACATCATAATTTAACCCACGATAAGTTAATTTACATCGCATGTGTTCTGATTTACCATATGTAGGGTGAGATGCTTTAATGGTTGCTTCGCTTTGATGAAGAGGCGATTTGTGTTCGTAGCTTAGACCGCGATAATAGAGTTTCATGTTTCACCTTCATTCACATTTCAAGATTCTCTATTAACATATAGGCGCAATCGCATTTTATTTATGCACTTTTAACTTGAGCAAATGCAAAAAATAAATACGTTTGTAATACATTAAAATTAAAGCAAATTTCTAATTTACTGGGCTAAAAGTTTTACGCCCACAGCTATCGCACGCAACAAGTTTAGTTAACGTTCGATGGCGCCTAATACCCGCAACATCTCTTTTTGTGCGTCTGTTATCCCTGTTACACCTGAGATATTCATTGCTTCATAAGGACGATCTACAGTCAAGATTCTCAAACAGTCACCTGTGTTGCTATCCCAGAGACGAATTGTGCCATCCTCACTACTACTGGCTATGAAACGCCCAAGGGGATCAAACGTTACTGACTGAATTGGACTTGTATGCCCTTGGAGAGTACTGATAAGGGTTAAGCGGTGTAAATCCCAAAGTTTGAGGGAAGTATCGAAACCGCCACTAACAAGCAGATTTCCTTTCGGATGAAAGCTGATGCTTGCAACCGGACGAGTATGACCTTGCAAGGTAGTCAGGCACTGTCCAGTTTGCAAGTCCCATAACTTAACAGTACAATCATCGCTGCCACTAGCAAGCTTATGAGATGTGGGGTCAAAGGCGAGAGTCTTTGCTTGTCTCGCATGTCCTTTTAGGGTCTGGAGGCATTTGTAATTACTAACGTCCCAAAAATTTACAGTTCCGTCCTGGTTGCTACTGGCTAAATATTGCTCATGAGGACTAAATGCTACACATGGAACCCAGCCAACAAGAGCTTCTATGACTCGAAGACATTGCCCAGTTTGGACATCCCACAGGCGCACAACTCGATCAATCCCAGAACTTGCAAGCGTTGTCCCATCTGCACTAAAGGTAACTGAATTTACCCAGCCAAGGGAATGGAAGGCACGCAAAAAGTTGCCAGTTTGGACATCCCACAGGCGGACAGTCCGATCAAAACTCCCGCTTGCCAGCAGTTGACCATCTGGACTAAAAGCTACGGA
>JANNFJ010001176.1:0-5028 GCA_031379725.1 Calothrix sp. OTE_75_metabat_31 | reverse complement strand
CCCCCCCCGGGGGAAGACAAGGGAGACATATTTCCCACTTGTCCCCCTTGTCCCCCTTGTCCCCCTTCTCTCCCTTGTCCCCCTTCTCTCCCTTCCCCCTCTTCCCCTTTCCAAAATTTGAGACTTTCTTGAAAATGTTCGATAGCACAATCAATGCGATTGCCTGCGTAATCATCTAAACCGGAAACAAATGCCAAACTTGCGTCGAGTTGCGGTTCGAGGTCGATTCCCCGATTTTGTAATTCTTGAATAGCGCAGCGAAATTCGTAGCTGCTGTAATCCCAAATATGCCCTAAAGTTGTGTGATGCTTTAATTGTTGTTCGCTGTCGGATCTATTACTTATATCCAGAATCTCGGCAAACAGCGAATCGGTTTTATCCCGTAAAAACGAACGTAATTCCTCAGTTGTCATTTCAAACCGAATCGGAGTTGCTGCCCAATTGGTAAAATCGGGAGCAAATCTTCGTAATCTTCTCAATAATTCGTCATTTACCCAAAATACCATTGGAAAATGATGACGTTTGCGAAACTCATCCCGGACATGATTGATGGTTCGCAGCAAATCGTCGAGTGATTCCACCGACTCTAAACCCAAAATCATTAAACCCGCAGGTTCTTTGTCCCTTAATTCCGCATGAATTAGCGAGTAAAGACTAATAATTCGACTCGACAAAACTACTTTATGAACCTTGACTGACACAGAAGATTCAAGATGTTGCAGAACCGAATCCCGCAACACACCATAGTTGCAACATGCCAAAACTAGCGAAAACTGACCTTGCGATAATGCGATCGCACGCCCCAGGCTCGTCAATGCCTGTTCGTTCGCTGCTACAATACTTTCTGCTGCTGCTTGTCCAACCATGATTTAAACTTCTGTGTTTCGGCTAAAACTGGATTAACTGCAAACCAAGCACCGTTTTGGTCACGATACTCAAATACAAACAAGCTTCGCAATAAAGTGTGGTATTCAATGTCACCCTTAACCTTCTGCTCTTGCACCACCTGGAATATCAATTCCCACTCGCTGCTATCAATTGGATTTGCCCGGAAATCCTTGTGTCGTTGAATCACCAGTTCGACCAACTCGCGTTCAAAAGGTGGGTCTTGCTCGCGTAAACAATCGAACATTAGCCCCAGTAAATCGCGCACGTGACCGCCACTAATCAAACATAACCGATTCAGCGTTTCTGGCGAGTCAAATATTTCCGTAATCAACTCTATTCTATCAACTGGGTGAACGTTCGGGAAAGCCCGTGCTAATACCATCTGACGCATCAACTCCAACCCCGAAAGCGAAATTTCCCCGTTCCGCTTCCTGACAGGTATCATTGGCAACACCTTCGGCGCAACCCCACCACCTAAGCGATGTTGAAGTTGGACGCTATCGTTAGAAAACGTCAGTGCTAAGGGAATGGTGTAAACAACGTGACAGTTTAACTTGCGTAATTGTTCACCTCGGTCAATAAACAGGTGTTCGGGTAATGAACGTCCCGATGGTAAGGGACGAATATCAACTCGGTCGAGGTTATCGACGATAACAACAAGTCCTCTTTTGCCTCTAGCTTTCAACTCCTTACTCGCACGTTCTAATAATTCCACATTAATCGACTGCAAAATATTGCCAGTACGTGGTTCGAGGTAATCGCGCAATCGTCGGCGTAAATTGGGGCTTTCCTTTGTTTTAGCGGTAATTTTGGCAATTCCCACCGATAACTCGCCTTCTAACTCCAAATCCAACGGAGTATGTAGAAAATCGACAATTTCGCCAAATAATTTGGTGAAATAGCGCGGTTTCAAACCGATTTTGATTGCTTCGAGACTTTCGCTGACCTGTCCTGCTATAGCTAGCAAAATATCAGTCACATCCAAATCCACCACATCTAAAACATGGGTAGATTCAAAGTAGACGACATGGAAACCTTCTTGTTCCAACTCAGCTTTAAGTCGTAACAACTCGGTCGATTTTCCACAGCCGATATGTCCTGTAAATAACTGACAGGTGGGTGTATCCGGCGAAATTCTCGTGATGGTACGCTGCAACGCTTCAATAATTTTCCCACCTCGCACTGAAGCAAAATCGATATAATATTGACGGTCTACAGCATTTCCCATCATTAGCGGTCTACTCGGATTGCACGCTTGATAAAATCTTTGTAAATCTAAAAGCATAGCCAATCTCATCCACAAAAGGGAAATTACAAAACGTTAATAGTTATTTATTTACAGTTATTGACAAACTCGTACAAATTCCGATAAATTCAAATAACTAAAAACTTATACCTAAATTAGCAACTTGACCAAATGAACTTATTGATTCCTTACAAACTTGAACTATTAATAACTAACAACATTTGTTCAAACCACAAATCGAAAGAATCGTTTTCTGTGATTTTTCTCTAAACTCTTTACAAAACTAGCTTCTGGTTTATTGATTATTAGGTAGAAATGCAAATTAGTTTTTTTTCGTAGAAAGCAAAACAATTATAGGCAAATATTTATCTAAAATTGCCTAAAAAACCGTTATGGAAGTTACGAAATATTCAATTTTACTGAAGCACCCTATTATTAAGATATTTTAATTGTTCAAATTGGAAACGTCTATAAAAATGATTGTCGCAATTTGCCAAAAGTTTTAACACAATAAAAACAGCCACTATCTAGGAAGTCAAACAAAAAATAATTATTACTTACTTAGAGCAAAGTAAATGTTTTTCTATCCTCAACTTGAAAAATAATTAAGTTGGTACAAAACAATTTAAGTATCAGCGATTACAAATTAACCTGTAGGGGAGAAAGGCATTGCGCCCTCATGCTTGGTAATAGAATAATTTTTAATTGCAAATCCATGATTATAAAATCTATAAACTAAGTAAAATTATCTAAGTATGATTATTTGTATAAACATAAAAATACTTATGTCAGGTTAGCTCTGACTATATCAAATAAAATAATTTCAGCTATATTAATCTACATTCAAAAATAATTTTGTATCAATATTTGCAATTTCCAAAACGCAAGCAATCTTGAATTTTGTCATCGCGTGCTGAGATTATAAACGGTGTAAATTGTGTCTGATAACTTTCAGTTTTTGAGGCAATCGGCGAATTAGAAGTATTCTGGCTGAAGATAGGTACAGCATTCATCGAAACATTTTTGCTCGCGTGAGATAATAGAACAGGCAAAGCAATCAATCCTAGATAGATTATCCTAGTCATAAAAAACCCCAGTAAAAAATTGTCATGACATAATAGTAGTAAATGCAACATTCTTAGGTATGATTTTCAGAAATAAACAGCGCTTTTTTAGCAATAAGCTTATACACAAACTGCCAATTGTCGCATTTTTTCGCTGACAAATTACCTATAATTCGGCTTTCTACTTAGCTATGCAAGTCAAACCCCAGAAAAACCGGATAAAACCTAGTCGATATACAAAAAATTTTTTTGCCCGCAGTCCTCATGGGTAAAATTAAGGGAGTAGGGAAGAGGGTAAGGTAAAATAATTTTTTACTTTTAACTCCTAGAGAGACCCGAAGTTTCGCGTTTCTACATCTTCCAACCTCCCCTAGTACCCAAAGCTGTTTCATTTTTCTGAGAAAATAAATTTAGCGCACGGTATTGTAGGGGCGGGGTCACCCCGCCCCTACGACTAACTCCCCATCTCCCCTACTCCTTAATTCCCATGACACAAGATACGGACACAGCAACTAACCTCGACATCGACCTCGACGAATACGGGAAACCTGAGATTGAAGTACTTGACGAATTACCCGGTGAAGTCGAAATGTCTCTATTCGACCACCTCGAAGAATTGAGACAGCGGATTTTTTACTCATTAATCGCAGTTGTTATTTCAATAATCGGGTGCTTTTTCGCTGTTAGACCCTTGGTTAGACTACTCGAAGTCCCCGCACATGGTATTAAATTTCTTCAACTTGCACCTGGCGAATTTTTCTTTGTTTCTTTCAAAGTGGCCGGATACACAGGTTTAGTAATCTCCGCACCTTTCATCCTTTATCAAATCGTCCAATTTGTCCTTCCGGGACTCACTCGCAAGGAACGTCGTTTACTCGCACCAGTTGTATTCGGTTCGAGTATTCTCTTTGCGGCTGGGTTAGTATTTGCTTATTTGCTTTTAATTCCTGCGGCATTAAACTTCTTTATTAGCTACGGCGCAGATGTAGTTGAGCAATCATGGTCGATTGAAAAGTATTTTGAATTTGTATTATCGCTGTTATTTCTAACAGGAATTGCATTCCAAATCCCCATTTTGCAAATGTTGCTTGGTGCATTAGGAATCGTTTCCTCCGCGCAAATGGTTTCGGGATGGCGTGCAGTAATTATGGGGGCAGTTGTTTTAGGAGCAGTTTTAACACCTTCGACAGATCCCCTAACGCAAAGTCTATTAGCAGGAGCCGTTTTAGTTTTATATTTCGGTGGTATTGGTGCAGTCAAGTTATTAGGAAAATGATAATTTTAAAAATGAAAAGTATTTAAAGTATTTCAATAAAAAAAATAGCCCAAAAAACTGGTAGAACAAGTCTCTTGCCTGATTCTGTATATTTTCAAGGCAGGTTAGAAGCCAATATACAGGGTCATTTATTTATTGAATGACTCTTAGTGCAAAAATCAGAGATAACTAAAAAAATGATTTTTTCGTTAATTCTATCTCTAATCTCGTTAGACAGTTTTTTTAACTGTTTTTCAGCCCTGGTTGAAATTTCTACTTGATAGGTCACGATTCTAATTCTGTTTTATACTGTTCCCAGCTAATAGTTGGTTCGTTTTTAGCCTCTTCAAAGGCTCTAATATCCTCTTCATCCTCAGATGATCGAATATCTAATAGTTCTATAACATCTTCTAAAGTATCTTCATAAGCTTGTTCTAATTTTTCATAGATAACTTTTAATAATGCTTGTTTTTTTGTTGTAGTTTCCATTTTTATTCCTATTGTTAACTTGTATTGCAATCCACTGTCACATATACCCTATTTTATCCTATGCTTAAAATCGCATCGAAAACTTT